>JAABRJ010000471.1 GCA_011390985.1 Desulfobacteraceae bacterium | reverse complement strand
CGTCCCTGTAAAAGGTTTCCAGGAAAGCCACAGACGCCGCCTCCGCCGGGGGGCTTGCGGGATAGTTGGTCATCAGCCGGTTGAAGGTCTCCCGGGCGCGGTGGGTGTCGCCCAGCCGCGAACGGATGGCCCCGGCCTGCAGCAGCGCCTCGGGAACCAGCCGGCTGTCAGGGTACCGGGTGACCAGCGCATCAAAAGCGGCCAGCGCTTGCAGGTCCTCTCCGGCGGCCTGGCTGCGGCGGGCCGCTTCCAGGAGTGACTGGTCGGGAGCTTCCGCCAACGTTCCGGGAGTTAGAATCTGCTTGGGCCCACAGGCGGCCAGCAGCAACAGGACGCTCAGGAGGGCCAGAAGCCGTAACTGTGTCATGGGGGGTCACCTTCCAACCGTGAAGCGTTGTCCATTATCCCGCAAGGGCGCAGGCCCGCCCCGAATGGCTGTCTTATACATTAAATGCAGCGATTTTGACAAAACAAATCTGGCGCACCGGTGGCCCCCACCCCTTGGCAGCAGTCTGCGGCCTCGGCTTTTCCCTTGACACCTGGGTCATCTCTTTCTTATAGTTAAAATTAGACAATTGGGATCAGCCGAGTTTCTTTCCCTTGAGTGATTCCGTTTTCGGCGCAAGCCGGCGGCTGCGAGGCTTTCAGCTGATACCACGCTCGGACGTTTTCGGGGGGCGGCGGTGAAGGTCCAGACCATTGCACACGAAAGGGGGTCCGATGGCGATCAAGATTCTGATCAAACGACACTTGCCGGCGGATAAAATTCGGGAGCTGTTGCCGCTTATCAAAAAGATGCGAACCCTGGCAACCAACCAGGCCGGTTATATTTCCGGTGAAACCCTGCGGAGTATTGAAAACCCGCGGGAATATCTGGTCATCAGCACCTGGCTTTCCCTTCAGGACTGGCAGAACTGGTTCGGCAACCCCGAGCGCATCGCTGTCCAAAAACAGATGGACGCGCTGACGGGAAAACCGGGTGAATACCAGGTTTATGACTACGCCTGAGCAGGGCGGCAGATGCATGCCGGCCGATGTCACCCTTTAACGGTTAGCCGATGACAGCCTCCTTTCAAAAAACCCAATTCGCTCCGGTGGTGTACGTTCCGCCTGAAAACCTGCCCGTCCGCCGCGACGCCGGGTCCCTTGTCCGCGCGGGGCGCCAGGCGACCCTACGTCCCTCCGTGATCCGTCTTCGGCCGGTTGCAGGCGGCGCCTCGGCCGCCTTGGGTCCTGCCGAGGTCTACACGGTGCGCCGTGAGGCGGTCAGCGTGGCAAACGCCTACAGCGGTGGCTTGATCGACGTTTACGCCTGAGAAGGCGGGCTGCCGGTTGGACGGCGGGTGTCCGGAAGACAAGCCCGCGTCCTGACCGCCGGTCCGTCCTCGCGATGCAGGCAAGCGCCTGCAGGATTCCGTGCACCGACATCGATTCCGGGTCGAGGCGCATTCTTGCCCCATCGCGATGGCGGCACTTAAACTCCGCGCGCCCAGGCCGCTCCAACCGAACGCCCGCTTTGTGCCCCCGGTTTAGGGCTTCGGGCTTGAACTTCGCAACCAATTTCATAAGACACGGAGGACGCGTTTATGTCAGATTTCGACAATGCCTTGAAAATCGGTCGGCCGCCCAACATCCGACAGCTTTTTCCCAATTCCAGAGCGTTGCTTGTCAGCGGGAAATTCATCGACCGCACCATGCTCGCCAAGGGCAAGGCGATCGCCATAGCCTCCAACGGGCGCAGCCAGTTCGTGATCCAGGGGGCCCTGCAGGCCGCCCAGCGCGCCAATGCCGCCATCATCATTGAAATCGCGCGCTCCGAAGGCGGTGCGACTGCCTACTGTGCGGTCAATTACTGGAACATCGCACGCCAGGTGGACGCCCTCTGCAACCAATTGGGGATCACGGTGCCGGTGGCGATTCACGCGGACCATTACGGCATTAAAAAGAATGCGGACATCGAGGTTGCCAAAATCGAGATCCCATCGATTTTCGATGCCGGCATCACCTCCATTGCGATCGACGCATCACACCTGCCGGACGATCAGAACCTGCTGGCAAGCCTGGCCCTGATTCCGATGGTTCCCACGTGGGCCGGTCTGGAAACCGAAGTGGGTGAGATCAAGGGCAAAAGCGGGCTATCGACCGTGGCCGAGGCTCTTTTTCTGATCCGGGGGCTCAATGCCCACAAGATTTTTCCCGACTGGATCGCACTCAACAACGGCACCACCCACGGACTGGAAGCCACCGGCCAGGGGATTCAGGTGGATCTCACCGCCCGGATTCACGAGGCCTTGACACCTTACGGGGTCAGCGGCGCCCAACACGGCACCTCCGGCAACAGTTCCGATCGCTTGCGCGAAATCGCAACCCGCACGCGCACCACCAAGGCCAATGTGGCTACCGCGCTGCAGATGGTTTCCTGGGGTTTGGAAGTCAACGACTATGGCAACGCCCGCCAGGACGACAGCGGCATGTTCGTCAAGGTTGCCGGCGAGGGCGTTTCCGAGGCCATGTGGGCCGAAATGGTGGCCTATGCGGAAGCCGCCGGGATCAAGGGGGGCAACTACAAAAAACTGAACCTCCCATTTGAAAATAAGCTGCTTGGGCAGCCCAAAGTGGTCCGGGAACGCATGTCCCGACGGGTCGAAGCGTTCGTGTACAACATGCTGGTCAATGTGCTGAATGCCGCTGACACCGCCCCGATGACAATCGACGCCATTCTGGCGGCCGGTTCCCATGACCCCGGTCCCAAGGCGCAGCAGATCGAAAACCCCGCCGACTGGACCCCCGAAAAGATTGCGGCACGTGCGGCAACCCTGGAAACCGACAAGGGCGCTACCGGCGAGTTTGACGACTGACGCGCTTCCGGTGGTTTTGGGGGGGCGCCTCCCCGTGGTTGGTCACCACAAAAAAAAGTGCCCGCTTATGGTTAAATTATATATAATTTAAATACTTGCAGAAGGTTGAAGGTTAAGCCCGGCCGTCGTGTTACCGATAGTAGCCTTTAAAGATATCGGCTGCTGACCGTCACCCCCCCTGGGGAGTAAGGTTGTAAAGACACGTTGCGGGTCGCACGGTGAAGCCATCGAGGATGAAGACCGATGTACGTTCCCTCTTATCAAATTCTTAATGTGCTGAAGGTCTACACCCGTCAATTGAGTCAGCCCAGCGATGGGTTGGGGGCCAGTGCGGGCGGTGAAAAGCCGCTTATCGGAAAGATCAATATCTCGGACGAGGGCAAGCGGCAGGCCGTCATCGACAAGGTGGCTGCAGATATCCTTGAAAGGATTTCGCGCTTTGGTTCAATGGAGGCCGACGCCCTCCCGGAAGAAGGGGGCCTGTCGCTCGCCGGCAATCTGGAACGACCGCCGTCACGGAAAGAAACGGCCCATTTCGCCTTCAATGTGATCGATGCCAGCAACGAGAAAATGGGCCTCAATTTGCCCGTCGAGGACTCCCGGTTCCTCAGCCAGCGTCTGGAAGAGCTGGTGCGGGAAGCGGTTGGCAAAAAAATGACGCCAAGCTCTGGAGGTCTGTAATGAAAGCAGTATCCAGTTCGGCAGGCGGTGGCGAGGTACTGCAGATGACGGCCTTTGCCCGAAACCCGGCGGGAACGCCGAAAATCAGCAGCTCGTCGCCCCGTGGTGGTGAGCCCTCTGGTCAGGAGACCCCGGTGGTGCAGATATCGTCAGCCAGTCGTATGGCCCAGGTGGCGCACTCGGCGGTGCGCTTGGCCCCGGAAATCCGGGCCGAGGCCGTCGAGCCGCTGCGCAACGCCCTCGCTGCGGGGCGCTACGATTTAAGCCCGTTGCGGGTCGCCGAAAAGATGGTCGGTCGCGTGGCGGGCGGGTGCGGCTGGTGATAGTTGCCGGAGGTAGGCAAATTTTTCCCCTTGAAAGATTTCCCAGGAGCATAACCTGGATTGTTTATTCGATAACACTCTAAAAATACAGCGGTAATAATAAAAAAAGGCCGGTTTTGAAAAACCGGCCTTTTTTTTGCTTATCCTCATGAAAAATTTTTCAGGAGGTTCATCCATGACTCAAATTTCCCCTGTTCAGGCCAGCCTGCAGCCGCCCCAACTCCGTGATATTCAAAAGACAGGATGCAACGGTTTTCAGGAAACCCTCCAAAAAAGCCTGGAGGCCGGCCCGACATGCCCCCCGGCATCCCCTGGGGCAGGCGCTTTAGGAGAGATCCAGTCGGCGGTGATGCCGCCCGTCGAAAACGACAGTGGCGCGCTCGTCGACCGCACCGGTCGGCTGATCGACCTGATGGACGTCTATGCCCATCAACTTGCGGACCCTGCCAAAAGCCTGAGGGAGATCGCGCCGTTGGTGGCTGAAATCCAAACCCAGGCCGATCGGTTGATGGCCGCGGCCGATGCAGGTCCGCAACCAGACGCGGACCTGCAGACGCTTGCGACCCGTTCGGCGGTCGCCGCCAAGGTGGAGGTGATTCGCTTCCGGCGCGGCGATTATGTCTGAGCCGGGAAAGGCGCGCGGCGCAGGCGCTCCGGGTAAAGGCTGGTCGGCGCCGGGGCCCGCCTGCGGGCGGCCGGGTCACGCTGCGCCTGGCTGCGGTCCTGCAGCAAGCCCTCACCAGTTGCTGCGAACGCTGATTCCGCGCGCATTCAGGTATGACTTGATGCCGGCAATGGTATAGGTGCCATAGTGGACCATGGAGGCGATCAGGGCGGCGTCGGCCCTGCCGCGGGTCAGGACCTCGGCGATATGGGCCGGTGTTCCGGCGCCTCCGGAGGCGATCACCGGAACGGTCACATTTTCGGAAATCAGCCGCGTCAGATTCAATTCATAGCCTTCCCGGGTGCCGTCGGCGTCGATGGAGTTCAGGCAGATCTCCCCGGCTCCCAGGGCCTGGGCCTGCAGTGCCCAGGCCAGGGCGTCGATTCCCATGGTGGTGCGGCCGCCGTTGATGACGATTTCGTAGCCTGAAGGAATGCCATCCTTCTTTCCAACGTATTTGACGTCCATCCCCAGCACCACACACTGACTGCCGAAGGCCTTCGCCCCCTGAGCGATGATTTCCGGGTTCCTGACGGCCGCCGAGTTGACGCTCACCTTCTCCGCGCCCGCCAGCAGGACCGCGCGCATGTCCTCAACCGTCCGTATGCCGCCACCCACCGAGAAGGGAATAAAGATGGTTTCCGCCACCCGCCGGACCACGTCGATCATGATGTCCCGCTTCTCGTGGGAGGCGGTGATGTCGTAGAAGACGATTTCGTCCGCGCCGGCCTCATAGTAGTGCCGCGCCATCGCCACCGGGTCGCCGATGTCGATATTGTTTTTGAACTTGATGCCCTTGGTCGTGCGCCCCTCGCGGACATCCAGACAGGGAATGATGCGTTTGCTTAGCATGCCTCGACTCTTTTGTTTGACGGTTCCGCAAAAATTCCAATTTCTGCGTTGCGCTGCATCCCGAAGTCGCTGCGGCGCACAGTAGTACGCCTCACTCCTCGAGATTTGCGCGCCGTAACTTGAACTTTTTGCGAAACCGTCTGGTTTTTAACTTACCCCCTTTTTTTGGGGGGGGCTGCCAGCGGCGAAGGGGCAAGGGCCCCGGTCGATGATGCCTCCTCCGGCCTAGCCGGGGCGGGCGGGGTGCGCCGCAGAAAAAAACTGAAACCCCTTTGTCGGCGCGGCCGCCGCCGGTGGTCTTTTCAGGAAGGCGACCAGGTGCAGAAGTTTTTCAGCATGGTCAACCCCGGCCGGCCGCTTTTTTCGAGATGGAACTGGGTGGCGACCAGGTTGCGGCAGCCGATGACAGAGGCAAAAGTGATCCCGTAGGTGGTCGTCGCCAGAAGGTGGTCGGGATCTTCAGGGCTGGGGTAAAAGCTGTGGACGAAGTAAAATTCGTCTTCCGGGCCGATGTCCGCCAGAATGGGATGCGGCTTCAGGCGTTGGATGTGGTTCCAGCCCATGTGGGGGATTTTGAGTTGACCGCCGTCGGGAAGCCGCGCGTGGCGGTCAAAGGCGTCTACCTCACCCTTGAGCAGACCCAGACAGGCGGTATCGTTTTCCCGGCTGTGGGAAAGAACGATTTGAGTGCCGAGACAGATCCCGAGAATCGGTTTACCGGCCTGGTAGGCCGCCTTCAGGGCCCTGTCGAGCCCCAATTTGCGCAGGCTTTGCATGGCCGTTCCAGCAGCGCCGACACCCGGGAAAATAATCCGGTCGGCCGCCGCGATCCGGTCGAGGTCATTGGTGACCCGGCAGTCGCATCCGATGTGCGCCACCGCACGTTTGACGCTGGCCAGGTTGCCGGCATCGTAATCGATAATCGCAATCATGAGAATAGGGCCTGAAGCAAAGGGGTTAAGGGGTTGCAGGCGCTTCCCCGCTGTCCGCGGCCGGCGGCAGCGCCCCAGGGCCGGCGGTCGCCGCCTTGGCCTGCTGCCACAAGCGGTCCAGTTCGGCGCGGCCGACCGCATCCAGGCTGCGGCGGGTCGCGGTGATCTTGGCTTCCATCTGGCGAAAACGGCGGCTGAACTTTTCGGTGGCGCTCGATAGCGCGGTTTCCGGGTGGATCTTGGCAAAACGGGCCACGTTGGCAAGCGTAAAGAGCAGGTCGCCAAACTCCATCGCAACCGCCTCACGGGTTTCCGGTGCAGCGTGCGCCTCGCCCACGGCCGTCTTGAACTCCGCCCACTCCTCCTCGACTTTGGCCATCACCCCGGCAAGGTCCTCCCAGTCAAACCCGCTTCCGGCTGCGCGCTCCGAAACCCGGTAGGCCCGCATCAGTGCCGGCAGGCCGGTGGGCACCGCGTCCAGAATGGACGTCCGATGGGTATGGTGGGTCTCCTTTTGCTTGATCCGGCGCCACTGTTTTTGGACCTCGGCGCTGTCGGCGACGCTGGTGTTGCCGAAGACATGCGGGTGGCGGCGGACCATCTTTTCGGTGTTGACGGCGATGACTTCGCCGAGATCGAACTTGCCCTCTTCCTGCAGCAGGCGGGCCATGAAAACGATCTGGAAAAAAACGTCGCCGAGTTCCTCGCAGATCGCCTCGCGGCTGCCCGATGTGATCGCTTCCACCAGTTCGAAAACCTCTTCGATCAGGTAGACGCTGAGGGTTTGGGTGGTCTGCTTGCGGTCCCACGGACAGCCGTTTTCACCGCGAAGGGTGTCCACCAGCCGAACCATGGCCGCCAGGCTGTCCGCAGCGGGTGCCGCTGACGAGGGGTCTAAATGGGGTGGCGCCATGCTTTCTTCATCTCCTCAAGCTTGGTTTGAAACTGCTTTTTCATTTGTGGGGAAACCACCCGGGCCATGTTTTCGGCAATGCTGGCGACATAGGGCGACAGCCGCGAATTTTTGATCAGCGGGGCGCCTTTGGGCAGAAACGCGGTCAGCACGATCAGCAGCACGGCGGTGATCAGGATCCCCTTGCTGAAGCCGAAACCGGCGCCGCACATTCGGTCAAACCACCCCAGGTAGGCAATGTTGAGGAGGTATTTGACCACCACCCCCAGCAGGCTGATGATGAAAAATACACCGCAGAAAATCAGCAGGAAGCTCAGGAGGTTGGTATAGTCGCGGTGGGCGAGCCAGTCGGTCAGGAAGTCGGCCAGAGTGGCGTAATAGGTATAGGCGGCGTAAAAGCCCGCCAAAACCCCGACAATGGACGACACTTCCTTGATCAGCCCCCGGAACAGGCCGCGAATCAGGCAGAATACCAGGATAACGATAACGATCGCATCAAACGGGTTCATATTCCCCCCTGTTGGCTCAGGGCTGACGGCGCTGCAAGCAGTTTCAGGCGCTGCGCGGCGCGAATTTTTCGGTTGGCCGTCGGAAACCGAGGCGCTGTGGGCTTCATCAGGTTTGGCAGCTTCCCAAGGTAAGGCGGCAGGTGTTGTCTGCAAGAGGGCGGGACCTGTTGAAACTAAATTATAAGACTATCAAATTCGAAAAAATCCCGTCAAGCCATTTTTCCTCCAGACTGCTGCCAAGGTGATTTGCCGTTTGCAATCGCCAAAAAAGCTGTGGTATAAATTGCAACTCCGCAGGGCGAGCATCGCCAGACCCGCGGCCGGGAGAACCAAGGCACCTATGCAAAAAGACGTGCAGCCCAAACAGGCCAAACTGACGTTGGACGACAATGAACTGGCCCGGCGGCTTTTTGGTGAGCACAACCACAACCTGCTGCAGATTGCCGACGCCGTGGGGGTCCGGATTTCCGCCCGCGGAAGTGAGGTGCTGATCGAGGGCGACCCCATCGAGACGGACCTCGCGCACAACATCCTCAGCCAGCTCTACGGGCTGCTGGAGGAGGGCTATCCGGTCTACCCCAACGACGTCAACTACGCTGTGCGGGCCCTCAGCGGCAACGATCGCGCCCGCCTCAAGGATATCTTTCTCGACACGGTCTACATCACCGCCAAAAAAAGAGCCATCACGCCCAAAAGCCTGTCCCAGAAAAAATACATCGACGCCATTCGCAGCTACGATATCGTTTTCGGGATCGGACCCGCCGGGACCGGAAAAACTTACCTGGCCATGGCCATGGCGGTCGCGGCGCTGACCAAGAGCCAGGTCAGCCGCATCATTCTGACCCGTCCGGCCGTGGAGGCCGGGGAGGCCCTCGGGTTTCTGCCCGGGGATCTGGCCGACAAGGTCGACCCCTATCTGCGGCCCTTGTACGATGCGCTGCACGATATGATGCGGTTTGAAAAGGTCGGGGCGCTCATGCAGCAAGGGGTGATTGAAGTGGCCCCCCTGGCGTTCATGCGCGGTCGGACGCTGAACGATTCCTTTATCATTCTGGACGAGGCCCAGAACACGACCTCGGAGCAGATGAAGATGTTCCTGACCCGCATCGGCTTCAACTCCAAGGCGGTGATCACCGGCGATATCACCCAGATCGATTTGCCGGCCAACCGGGCCTCCGGCCTGGTGGAGGCCAAAAAAATTCTCCGGGAAATCGACGGCATCGCTTTCGCCTTCTTTTCCAAGGAAGATGTGGTCCGCCACCGGCTGGTGCAGGATATCATCCGGGCCTACGAAGAACTTGGCAATGCCCGGCCTGAAGCGTAAGATCCCCCTATGAAATACAGTAAAAGAAAAGAAGCCGTCATTTCCTTTTTTGGATCCAACACGGCGGTCAGGTGGGGGATACTGGTGGTCGTGACGGCCCTCTTCACCCTGATGCTCTACCCGAACCTGGTGGTCACCCGGCGAAGCTACGCCGTCGGGGACGTGGCCCAAGGGGACGTAAAGGCGCCCAAGGATTTCTTCATCGAGGACAGGATCGCCACCGAGGCCAAGCGGCGCCAGGCGGTCGACAGCATTCTCACGGTATACGATTTTGACACGGGACTGGCCGGCCGTCTGAAGCGTCGGGTGGATCGGGCTTTCAGCCTTGTACAGGCCGTTTACCGCCCCCCGGCGGCGGCTGCGCCGCCCGAGTCGCAATTGGTCGGCGATTCCACGGTACCGGCCCTTACCGACAACCCCACCCAGCTGAAACCGGGCGCACCAAGCCCGGATGAGATCGCCGCCGATCACCACGAACGGGTCTTGCAGCTGAAGGACGATTTTCAGTCCGAATTGGGGATCGTGGTCAATGACGGTGCCTACGCCATCCTCGAAAAACATGCCTTTGGCGAGGCCGTCAGCGGTTTGATCAACGATATTCTGGCCAAGATCTTAGAAACCGGTGTGGTCTCCAACAAGGAGATCCTGCTACGGGTGGCCGACAAGGGCATCATGCTGCGGGTCGTGGGCTCCCAGAGCCAAAAACCGGTCTTCAATTTCGAACCCTTCTACGGCCTGGACCAGGCCAAGTCCATGGTACGGATTATCGGGCAGCCATACCTCAAGGACCTGGATTACAGCCTGCGCAATCTCGTGGTGGATTTCATCCAGCAGTTGATCCAGCCCAACATCACCCTGAACCGCAATGAGACCGAAGCCCGCAAAGATGCCGCCGCGGCGGAGATCAAGCCGGTCCTCTACCAGATCAAGGCCGGCGAAATGCTGCTGCGGGAGGGCGAACGGGTCACCCCGGTGCAGCTTCTCAAACTGCAAGCGCTCCAGGACCAGACCCGCAGCACCCAGCTGTGGGTCCGCAGTGCCGGCACCGGGCTGCTGATCCTCTGCCTGCTGCTGACCACCTGCACCCTGCACGCGCGGCTGCAGATCCCGGGCGGCCAGGGTCACAACAAAACCCTTCTTTTTCTGGCGACGGTTTTTCTGATCTTTCTTTTTTTGGCGAAGATCTCGTTTCTTTTGGCGCGCTCGATTGCGGTCAACGAACCTTTCGGCATCACCCCCGGCGCTATATCCTACGGCATCCCGCTGGCGGCAGGCGCCATGAGCGTTTGCCTTTTTCTGTGTTTGGACTGGGCCATCGCCTTCTCGGTCGTTAGCGCCTTTTCGGTCGCCGTTCTTTTCAACAACCGCCTGGAGATCTTCGTCTACTTCCTGATCAGCAGCTCCATGGCGGCTTACTGGCTTCAGAACTGTCGTGAACGCAAGGCCTTCATCCGGGCCGGCACCCGTCTCGGCCTGCTCAACATCGTTCTGGTGACGGCCTTGAATTTCTTTAACGGCGATCTCACCGGCATCCGGCTGCTGTGGGACTGGGCGTTTGCCTTTCTGGGCGGTTTCGGCGCGGGGCTCGTCGCGGCCGGGATCGCCCCCCTGCTGGAGGTCGCCTTCGATTACACCACCGACATTAAACTGCTGGAACTGGCCAACCTGGACCGCCCGATTTTGCGACGCCTGATGATCGAGGCCCCCGGCACCTACCACCATTCCGTGATTGTGGGCTCGATGGTGGAGGCCGCCGCCACTGCCATCGGCGCCAACTCTTTGCTGGCCAAGGTTTGCGGCTATTACCACGACATCGGCAAGATCCGTAAGCCGCTCTATTTCGTTGAAAATCAGATCCAAGGCAAAAACAAGCATGACAAGCTGGCACCGTCGATGTCCGCCCTGATCCTGATTTCGCATGTCAAGGAGGGGGTCGAAATCGCCCGGGAAAACAAGCTCGGCCAAGCGATCACGGATACCATCCGGCAGCACCACGGCACCAGCCTGATCAGTTATTTTTTGGAAAGGGCCAAACAGCGCAGAGGCGAGGAAAACGTCAATATCGACGACTTTCGCTATCCCGGCCCCCGCCCCCAGACCCGCGAAGCCGGGCTGGTGATGCTGGCCGATGTCGTCGAAGCGGCCTCCCGCACCCTGGAAAACCCCACCCCTTCGCGCATTCAGGGGCATGTTCAGAACCTGATCAACAAGGTTTTTTCAGACGGCCAGCTGGACGAGTGCGAGCTGACCCTCAAGGACCTGCACCAGATTGCCAAGAGTTTCAACATGATTCTCAACGGCATTCACCACCACCGGATCGAATACAGTGAAAATCTGGCCGCCGTCAGCGGGAAAAGCAAAAATGGAAGTTCTGATCGACAACCGGCAAAACCGTCAGCCGATCCCCCTAAAGAAAATAAAGCAGGTGGCACAGGTCGTCTTAAGCGCCTTGGACTGTCCTGAGGCCGAGCTGTCCATCGTGATTGTCGACGACGCTGAAATTGCCGAGCTGAACCAGCACTATCTGCAGCGCAGCGGCCCCACCAACGTGTTGGCCTTTCCCATGCAGGAAGGCGAGTTTGTCGAAATTTCGCCCCACCTTTTAGGGGACGTGGTGATCTCGGCGGATACCGCCGCGGCCGAGAGCCGTGAGGCCGGCATCCCGATGGTGGAGCACTTCATCGCGCTCCTGGTTCACGGGATTCTGCACCTGCTCGGCTATGAGCATGAAGCCGATCAAGCCGGTGCCCGTGAGATGGATGCCAAGAGCCGGGAGCTGCTGGCCCTGCTGGAAAGCCGCGCGCTGCGGGCTGCGCGCTGAACCAAAAACCGCAGGAGGAGATCGCCGCCATGAACCTTGTCACGGCTTCGCAGATGCAGGCGATGGACCGGGAAACCATCGACGGTTTCGGGATCCCGGGGCGGGTGCTGATGGAAATCGCCGGCCGCGGCGCGACCGGCTTTCTGCTGGAGCGCTTTCCCGACCTGACGGGCCGCAGACTGGCGGTCGCCGCCGGGCCCGGCAACAACGGCGGCGACGGCTTTGTCATGGCCCGCTGCTTAGCCCAACGGGGATTCGCGGTGACCGTTTTTCTGCTCTGCGCGCCGGAGCGTGTCCAGGGGGATGCCGCCGCCAACCTCGACCTGCTGACGGCCTTGTCGGTGCCGGTGGTGGCCGTGCCGGACGAGGCCGCCTTGGCGGCCCGCCGGGGGGAGATGGCCGCCTGTGATTTCTGGATCGACGCCATCTTGGGCACCGGTCTGACCTCCGAGGTCAGAGGGTTTTATCGCAGCGTGATCCAGTTTATCAACCACAGCGAGCGCCCGGTGTTTGCCGTCGATATTCCCTCCGGCATCAACGCCGACACCGGCCAGCCTTGCGGTGCCTGCATCCGGGCGCAGGCGACGGCCACCTTCGGTCTGGCCAAGACCGGGCACTTTCTGCAGCCCGGGGCGGCCTTCAGCGGCGCCTTGCGGGTGATCGACATCGGGATCCCGCCGCACATCGTCGCAAAGGCCCATCCCCGCCACTACCTGCTGACCCCCCAGGCCTTTGCCGGCGCGCTGGCCGCGCGGTCGGCCGACGCCCACAAGGGCACCAGCGGCCACCTGTTGGTGCTGGCCGGCACTCCCGGCAAAACCGGCGCCGCCGCCATGACGGCGCTTTCCGCCCTGCGCAGCGGCGCCGGCCTGGTGAGCCTCGGCGTGCCGGCCGGCTTGAATGCGGTGCTGGAAACCCTGGCGCTCGAGGCCATGACCGTTCCGCTGCCCGCGGCGGCCGACGGCGGCCTGGGATCCGCGGCCGGCGAGGAGATCCTCGGGCTGCTGCCCGGGAAAAAATGTCTGGCCCTCGGGCCGGGGCTGGGCACCGGGGCGGAAACCCGTGCCCTGGTGCGGCAGGTTTTGTCGGCCTGCCGCCTGCCCCTCGTGATCGACGCCGACGGCCTGAACTGCCTGGCGGGGGAGCCCGATCTTTTAAAAAGCCTCGACGTGCCGGTCATTCTGACCCCCCATCCCGGGGAGATGGCCCGTCTGAACGGTGGCACGGTACAGGCGGTGCAGACCGACCGCATCGCCTGCGCCCGCGATTTCGCCCGCCGGTTCAATGTCCACCTGGTGCTCAAGGGCGCCGGGACCGTTGTGGCCCACCCCGAAGGGGCCGTTTACGTGAACCCCACCGGCAACCCCGGAATGGCCGCCGGCGGTATGGGCGACGTTCTCACCGGCGTCATTGCCGGCCTGGTGGCCCGGGGGGTGCCGCCGGCTGAAGCCGCCCGCGCCGGGGTCTATGTGCACGGGCGGGCCGCGGATGGCGTGGCCCGCCAGGTGGCGCCGTGCGGGTATCTGGCATCGGAGGTGATGGCCGCCATCCCCCGCCAGTTCCGGGAGTTGGCCGGGGGGACGGATCCGACGATGCCCTCTGCCGCCGCTTTCTGAGCCGTCCCGGTGGCGGCCCTGACATCATCCCCGACCCAAAGCCGGTCGGCCTTTCTGACGGGCGACCGCTGGCGGGAAGCCTCATGACAGACAGAATCCAGATCATCACGCACTCGGTCGGCGAAACCCAGGCCCTGGCCCGGGCGCTTGGCGCCCGGATGGCGGCCGGTATGGTGGTGGCCCTGACGGGGGGGCTTGGCAGCGGTAAAACAGCCTTTGTTCAGGGCTTGGCCGGGGGCCTGGAGGTCCCGGCGGGCTATTACATCACCAGCCCGACTTTTACCCTGGTGAACGTCTACCCCGGTCGGGTGCCGCTCTACCACGCCGATCTCTACCGCCTTTCGGGGGCGGTCGGCGATCTGACGGCGCTCGGATTGGATGAAATGGTCGACGGCGACGGAGTGCTGGCGATCGAGTGGTCCGAACGGCTGCCGGAGGGGTTCCTGACCGATTACATGGCGGTTCAGCTTGAATTCCATAATGATGATGCCCGTCGGATCACCCTTGCTGCCACTGGACGTGAAAGCCGCAATCTGATAGAAACCCTCGCCGAATCGCAGTCGTCCCAGCAGAAAACGTCAGACATCCGGTTGCGGGAATAAATTCGAACTGCCGGTCAGCGGCGGTTTCGCCTGGTGCCCGGAGCGACCAGGGCCAACCGCGGCGGTCGGATTTTTTTCGCAGCCATCGATTCCAAAACCCGAAACCGAGGCATAAACTCCCATGGCCCTCATCGTTCAAAAGTTCGGCGGCACCTCGGTCGCCAATCTCGACCGTATTCGCAATGTGGCCAACCGGGTCACCAAAACCTACAATCAGGGCAACGACGTGGTGGTCATTCTATCGGCCATGGCCGGGGTGACCGACGGAATCATCGAGATGGCCCACAAGGTGACCCCGGTTCCCGACAAGCGGGAACTCGATGTCCTCCTGGCCACCGGCGAGCAGACCACGGCGGCGCTGCTGGCCATGATGCTCAAGGACATGAAATACCCTGCCCAGTCCCTGTTGGGATTCCAGGTCAAGGTGCTCACCGACGATAAGTTCGGCAACGCCCGGATCCGCGACATCGGCGGCGGGCCGATCCCCGAGCTCTTGAAGCATCGCAATATCGTGGTGGTGGCGGGCTTCCAGGGCAGTGACTACAACGGCAACATCACCACCCTGGGTCGCGGCGGCTCGGACACCTCGGCAGTCGCCATCGCCGCGGCCCTCAAGGCCGATATGTGCGAAATCTACACCGATGTGGACGGCATTTATACCGCGGACCCCAACATCTGCCATAAGGCGCGCAAGCTCCACACCATCTCTTTCGACGAGATGTTGGAGATGGCCAGCCTCGG
>JAABRJ010000470.1 GCA_011390985.1 Desulfobacteraceae bacterium | reverse complement strand
GCCAGCTGGTGGAGCACCTGCAGCGGCACCAGGTCATCCTGCGGAACTGCGAGACCCCCATTCTGATCACCATCGGGAAGCGTTTTAAAGACCTCCAGCGGCAAGCTCCGGCGCGCCGCCAGCCGTGAGCGCTTCGAAAAAGGCAGTGTCGGGGCCAAGCCGTCGCCGCTGGCCTGGCAGCTGTTTCGCCTGTGGCTGGTGGGGGCCGCCTGGCAGGTGCGCCGCGTGCTGGCGCGATTCGTCGCCCTGGTTTACGGGGCTTACGTCTGGGGCCTGTTTCTGCTGATGCTGCCGCCGCTCGGCCTGCTGGCGGCGCTGCTGCCGCGCCTGAGCTGGCGCTGGGCGGCCATGCGCCGGGGGGCGCGGCTGCTTTTTCGGGCCGCCGGGATGGCGATCGCCGTCAAAGGCCTGGCGCACCTGCCGGTCGGGGCGGCCTACGTTGTCGCCGCCAACCATGCCAGCTATCTCGACGGGTTCGTGCTCACGGCGGCGCTTCCTGGTGTTTCCTGTTTTGTGGCCAAGGTGGAGTTGGCCGGGGTGCTCGTCGTGGGTTTTATACTGCGCCGCCTGGGGACCCGCTTCGTGGAGCGCTTCGACGCGGCCAAGGGGGTTGAAGATGCCCGGCGGATCCAGGCGTTGCTGCGTCCCGGTCTGCGCCTGGTCTATTTCCCGGAGGGGACCTTTACCCGCGTCGCGGGCCTCAGGCCCTTTGAAATGGGGGCGTTTGTCGCCGCGGTTGAAACCGGCGCGCCGCTCGTGCCCGTGGCCATCCGCGGCACGCGCTTCGTGCTGCATCCCGATACGCTCCTGCCGCGCCGCGGTGTCCTTGAAGTGCACATCGGCGCGCCCCTTGCCGCGGCTGCGGCGGCCGGGGAGGATCAAGGCGCATGGCAGCGGGCGCTGCGGCTGCGTCGCCAGACCCGGGACTTCATCCTGGCCCGCTGCGGGGAGCCCGACCTGGCCGCTGAAGATCTGACGCCGCCCCCGCCCCGCGGCTGAACCGCCATTGCCGCCGGAAAAAAGACGGCCCCGCTGGAACTTTCCGGGGCCGTTGCAGCAGAACGCCCAGCCACGAAGCGCGGCAGCGCAGCCCGCAAGCCGGGCTTTTACGCCGCTGTCACCCTTTGGAGCCCAATCGCAGGCCGCCGTGGATAAAGTAGACGTCCCCGGCCATGGCCTCGTTGCGGTAGAGATCGCCCACCAGGGCGGCGACTTCTTCCGGCTCGACCAGCCGGCCGATGGGCACCTGGGATAAAATGGCATCCAGGGCCTTCTGATTCATGTTCTTGACCATGGGGGTGCCCACATAGCCGGGGGCCACGGCCACGCAGCGGATCCTCTCGGCCAAACCGCGCCGGAAAAACTCCGCGGTGAGCACCTTGGGCATCACCGACATGGCGGCCTTGGAAGACGCGTAGTTGATCTGGCCCGCGGTGCCCAGCGAGCCGGTGGATGAGATCAGGCAGATCAGGCCCCTGCAGTTGTGGTTGACCATGCGCTCGGTGCATTCGCGCACGGTGAGAAAAACACCCGTGAGGTTGATGTCGATCACGGCCTGAAAGTCGGCCAGCGCCATCTTGCGGGTCACCTGGCCGGTTTCGCGGTCCGGCGAGACCATCAA
This sequence comes from Desulfobacteraceae bacterium, assembly GCA_011390985.1. GTDB lineage: Bacteria > Desulfobacterota > Desulfobacteria > Desulfobacterales > JAABRJ01 > JAABRJ01. The sequence continues at coordinate 9,046 of JAABRJ010000470.1, read as the reverse complement.
TCCGTCCTTGATGATGCCGGCAAAGGGCGCCACCAGGTTGATCTGGCCGAATTTTTCGATGGCCGTATCCGCCAGGCGCGCGCAGTCCTCCTCGCGCGTGACGTTGCAGACCACCGTGGCCACCGCGCCGCCCAGGGCTTTGAGTTCGGCCTCGGCCGCGGTCAGAAACTTTTCGGCCACGTCCGCGATCACCACCTTGCCGCCGTTTTGCACCCAGTGGCGGGCCAGTGCCAGGCCGATGCCGCCGCCGCCGCCGGTAATGACGGCAACCGAATCCTTGATGTCCAACATGGCAGGCTCCTTTGCTTTTGGCGCCCCGCTTTGCTGCCGGAGGGCCGTGGGTTGGGGGGTGTCTTTGACTTCTTTAAATCACGCCACGATCATTTTTGCAGGCGGCCGTCGCTGGTCATCAGAATGCCGTAGGTTTCCGGCCGGCGGTCCCTGAAAAGGCCCCAGCCGCGGCGTTCGGCCGCCAGGGCGTCGAGATCGAAGGCCTGCACCAGGACGCTCGGGGTGCAACGGTCGGCTTCGGCCACGATCTCGCCCCGGTGGTTGGTGATAAACGATGAACCGAAAAAAGTGATTGCGGAACCGTCGAGGGTTTCCGTGCCGATGCGGTTGGCCGCCACCACCGGCAGCATGTTGGCCGCGGCGTGGCCCTGCATGCAGATCTGCCAGTGGGGCTTGGAATCGTGGGACGGATCCGTCGGCTCCGAGCCGATGGCGGTCGGGTAGAACAGGATCTCGGCGCCCATCAGGGCCATGGCGCGGGCGGCTTCCGGAAACCACTGGTCCCAGCAGATCCCGACCCCGATGGTGGCATAACGGGTGCGCCAGACGCGGAAGCCGGTGTCGCCGGGGGTGAAATAGAACTTTTCCTCGTATCCCGGCCCGTCGGGAATGTGGGTCTTGCGGTAGACCCCCAAGAGCGACCCGTCGGCGTCGATGACCGCCACGGAATTGTAATGGGCCTGGTGCCGGCGTTCAAAGAAGCTGATGGGCAGCACAATTTCAAGTTCGCGGGCGAGCCGGGCGAAATGCAGGACGGCGGGGTTGCGGTCCACCTCGCTGGCCAGGTCGAAAAATTCCGGCCTTTCGACCTGGCAGAAGTAGGGGGTTTCAAAAAGCTCCTGCAGGAGAACGATGCCAGCGCCCCGGGCGGCGGCCTCTCTAACCCGCTTTTCGGCGGCGGCGATATTGGTCATGCGGTCCGAAGTACACGTCATCTGGATCGCTGCGACCGTCACCTGGCGCATCGCATGTCTCCTTCAGCGCCCGATGGCCCTTTGTCGCTGCCCGCCGGCCGGTATCCCAGGGGCTGCTGCTGGGTGATGCAATGAATGCCGCCGCCGCCCAGCAGGATTTCACGGGCCGCAACGCCCACCACCCGCCGTTCGGGGAAGAGCCGGGCGAGGGTCCCCAGCGCCGCGCGATCGTGGGGGTCATCGAAGAGCGGCAGGACCACCCCGCCGTTGGCGAGGTAGAAATTCACATACGACGCTGCCAGGCGGTCGCCCGTCTTGCGGCCGTAACCGGTTTCGCTTGCCACCAGGTAGCGGCTCTCCTCCGCGGTCCAGAAGAGCGGTCCGGGCTGGTGAACCCGGTGGACGGTCAGGCGCCTGCCCCGGGCATCGCTGGCCGCTGAGAGAACTTCCAGGGCCTGGCGGGATATCTCATACTGCGGGTCGGTGGTGTCATTCGTCCACGACAGGAGAACCTCTGCCGGTCGGACGAAACAGCACAGGTTGTCCACGTGGCCGCTGGTTTCGTCGCGGTAAACGCCTTTTCCCAGCCAGATGATCCGCTGGACGTTCAGATAGGACTTGAGATGGTCTTCGATCGCCTCCCGCGAGAGCGCCGGGTTGCGGTTGGGGTTGAGCAGGCATTCCGCGGTGGTGATCAGGGTGCCTTGGCCGTCCACATGGATCGCGCCGCCCTCTAATACCAGCGGCGCGCGGTAGCGGTCGAGGGTCTCGATCTCCAGCACCTTGCGGGCCACCAGGTCGTCCAGGTCCCAGGGGAAGTAGAGCCCGCCGTTCAGGCCGCCGTAGGCATTGAAGCGCCAGTCGACGCCCCTGACGTCGCCGCGGCCGTTCACCACGAAGGTGGGACCCGTGTCGCGCATCCAGGCGTCGTTGGATGACATCTCCACCACCCGGATAGGGGCCGGCAGCATCCGGCGGGCGTTTTCATACTGCCGGGCCGCCGCCCCCACGGTTACCGCTTCGAACTGCGCGATGGCCGCGGCGACCGCCGCGAACTGCTCCTGGGCGAACAATGCGCCGGCGCGCCAGGTGTCCGGCCGAAACGGCCACAGCATCCAGCAGCCGCGGTGCGCTTCAAACTCCGCGGGCATCCGGTAGCCGTCCTGGAGGGGGAGGGTGCTGAGGGTTTGGGACATGCTGCGCCTCGCTTGCGGGTGCCGCCAGGCGGCAAACACCGATGCTGCTGAGGGCTTCGGTTGTCCGGCCGGTCGGGATGCTGCTATCTTTACAGGGGTGGCCGGTTTTTTTGAAGCAAAAAATGGGGCCTGCCCCAAAATCCCTTACTGGTGTGACGCTGGAGGCGAAGGCTCGAATTTCCGCTGGACAAACCGGGCGGGTTGCCCGATGATGACCAGTCACTCCTCTCCGCGGCCGCTTGCGGCCCCTGATGATAATTTATTCCAAGGATTTGGCGCATGAACATCTACTACATCGATGGCGATTACGTTGAGGCGCAGGCCGCCCGCCTGCCGGTGGACGATCTGTCCGTCCTGCGGGGTTTCGGCGTGTTTGACTTTCTGCGAACCTACGGCGGCCGGCCGTTTCACCTGGAGGATCATCTGGCGCGGCTGAAGCGTTCGGCTGAACTGATCGGGCTTGAGGTGGGACGCCCGCTGGCGGAAATCGCCGCCATCGTCAATGAAACCCTCCGGCGCAACGGGCATGCCGAGGCCAACATTCGGATCGTGCTGACCGGCGGCAGCAGCCCGGACTGCTTCCTGCCCGCGGGCCGGCCGAGGCTGCTGATCATGGTGACGCCCCTGGTGCCGCCGCCCGCAACCTGGTATCGGGACGGGGTCGGGATCATCACCACCCCCTACAGCCGGTACCTGCCGGGCGCCAAGAGCATCAACTACATTCCCGCGATTCATGCCATGCAGGGCGCCCGGCGCCAGGGCGCCGTCGAGGTGTTGTACGTCAAGCCCGACGGCCGGGTCACGGAATGCACCACCAGCAACCTTTTTGCCGTGGTCGGCGGACGCCTGCTGACCCCCGAAACCGACCTGCTGCCCGGGATCACGCGCCAGGTGCTGCTGGCGCTGGACCTGCCGCTGCCGGCGCAAATCACCGACCTTTCCCTCGAGGCCCTTCACACCGCCGAGGAGGTGTTTCTCACGGCCTCCAACAAGGAGGTCGTTCCGGTGGTGGGCATCGACCAGCGGCCCGTGGCCGACGGGCGCCCGGGAAAGCGGACGCGGGAGGTGATGAACCGCTTCCGGGACTACACCACCCGCTACGCCAAGGGCTGACGGGGCCTGATTCCGGCGCCGTCCCTGAAGCCGCCGCCGGTGACCGCTGCGGCGGGGAGCTGCCTGAAAGGAGGGGGGCAATGGAAAACGGTTGGACGCTGTATCCGGTTCGCCAGCGGTTTGAGGATGACGCCCTGGACGATCCCCTCGACGCGCTGCGCGCCGCGTTTGGCGCGGCGCACCTCGAGGGCCGGGTTCAGCCCGGCCAACGGGTGGCCGTGGCCGTGGGGTCCCGCGGGATCTGCAAACTGCCGCAACTGGTGGCCGGCGTGGTGGCGTGCCTGCGCAGCCTGCAGCTGGCGCCTTTTATCATCCCGGCCATGGGGTCCCACGGGCGCGCGACGGCCGAAGGCCAAACGGCCCTGCTGCGCGATCTGGGGGTGGACGAAGCCGCGGTGGGCGCGCCGGTGGTCTCCAGCATGGCGGTGACCTCTCTCGGCCGGGTGTCGACCGGTGCCGAAGTCTTTTTCGCGCGCGACGCCCTGACGGTCGACCACCTCGTGCTCCTCAACCGGGTCAAGCCCCACACGGCCTTTCGCTCCCAGGTGGAGTCCGGGCTTTGCAAGATGCTGGCCGTGGGGCTGGGAAAGGATCGCGGCGCCGCCAATCTGCACAAGTACGGCCTGGCCCGGACGCTGCTGCCGGCCGCGGAGCGGATCCTGGCGCATGCCCCGGTGCTCTGCGGGATCGCCGTCGTGGAGAACGCCCGGGACGAGATTCACACCCTGCGCCTGGTCGGCCCCGAGGCCTTCGCTGCCACCGACGCCGAACTGCTGACCACCGCGCGTGCGCTGCTGCCCCGCATTCCCCTGGACGATCTGGACATCCTGCTGGTGGACGAGATGGGCAAGAACATCAGCGGCACGGGCATCGACCCCAACGTGGTGGGGTTCTGGCGCCGCGCGGGCGGTGAGCGCATCCCCGACTACCGCACCCTGATCGTGCTGGACCTCACCCGGCAGTCCCACGGCAATGCCGTCGGGATCGGCATGGTCGACCTGACCACCCGCCGGCTGATCGATCAGATCGATTACCCGGCAACCTACACCAACGCCCTCACCACGGGCATCTGGACCAGCGCGCGCACCCCGATTCACCTGGAAACCGATCGCGCCGTGATCGAGATGGCCCTCTCCAAGGTGCCCGACCCCCAGCAGGTGCGCATGGTGCGGATCGTCAACACCCTCTGTCTGGAAGTTTTCTGGGCCTCGGCGGCCCTCTTGCCGGAACTGCGGTCACTGGGAATTGTTGATGTCGGCGATTGCGCGCAGCCCCTGAGGTTTGACGCCGCAGGGCGCCTGCTGCCCTTTGCGGCGTTTCGGTAGCCCTCCGCCGGCGCAAGCCGCGGGTGTCGGCAGCGCCCGATACCGCTGTGCGAAAGGAAGGTGAAGATGTCCCTGACCATTGATCTGCTGGCCTGTACCCGCTGCCGAACCTGCGTCGAAATCTGCCCTGCCGGCATCATCGCCATGGCAGGCCCCGAGGAAGCGCCTGCATGGGTGGCCGGTGCACTCAGGCTCTGCATCCACTGCGGCCACTGCGTGGCGGTGTGCCCCGAGTCGGCCCTGTCCCTGCCGTTCATGGCGGCCGCCGATCTACCGACGGTGAGGCCCGATCTGGCCGTTTCGGCCGACCAGGTGGTCCAGTTGGTCCGGTCGCGGCGCTCCATCCGGGTCTACCGCCGCAAGCCCGTCGACCAGGCGCTGTTGGCGCGTATGATCGATCTGGCGCGCCATGCCCCCACGGCCAAGAATCTCCAACCGGTCCGCTGGCTGGTGGTCCGCGAACGGGAAACAGTGGCCCACCTGGCCGGGCTGGTGATCGCCTGGATGCAGGGGTTGGTGGACGCCGCCGACAGCCGCTTTTTTCCCCTGCCGCTGCTGCAGGGCCTCGTGGCCGAGTGGGAGGCCGGCCGCGACCGCATCTGCCGCAGCGCGCCCCATCTGATCGTGGCCTACGGGGCTAAAGCTTTCCCGCCGGCCATGTCCGGCAGCCTGATCGCTCTCACCACCCTGGAACTGGCGGCGCCGGCCTTCGGTCTGGGGGCCTGCTGGGCGGGTTATTTCGACCTGGCCGCCAACCAACACCCGCCGCTGGCCGATGCCCTGGCCTTGCCCGACGGGCATCAAAGCTACGGGGCCCTGATGATCGGACACCCCAAGTTCGGTTATCCGCGGATGCCGCTGCGCAACCCGGCGGATGTCACCTGGCGCTGACCCCGCAGGGGGTTTTGCGCACCAGCCCCGGCCTCGGCAGGGGCGGATAGGCCCTGCAGGCGGACCCAAATCCGCGGACCCAAATCCGGCGTAAGCTTGTGGGATTTTTTTGACGCCGCCCTAAAATAGCAGGGGCGCCCGCTAAGGGCGCCCCGAACTTGAAGTTGGCGCTGATGGCCCCCATCGCTCCGAAGCAATGCTTCTTTCTGGGGGGGCGTTGGGGAATGCCTGCCTGCCGCATCGGCCTGGGCGCTCACGCTGCTGAACGCCTGCGCCGCCGATCGGTACCAGGAACGTTCGCCTGGCCGCGGCATCTCCAGAGACCGCGGCAAAGGCCTGCAGTTTTTTTCTTGGGGAAAGGGCGCGGGGTGCCGCCGGCGCTATTCGGGCAGTTCACATTTTTTGTTCAAGTGCGTCCGGACAAAGTAGATCCCGATGATGAACAGCGGGGCCGCCAGTACCAGGCCGATCACCGGCAGCACGGTTACGCCGAGAATCGCGGTTCCGGTTCCAAAAATCAAAAACAGAATGCCGATGGCCAGTTTCGATAATTTCTGCGGAAGGCAGCTGCTGAGTCCCATGATTCACCTCCTGGGGAGGGCGTTGATGCGCCCACGGGTTGGGATAAAATTCATTTTTTCGGAAATGTCTGAATGCCGATCAGTTCGCGTTCGTCAGAAGATAATTCGAATTTTTGCCTTGGGAACGACCCCGGCGAAATCCGGCCCTGTTTTTGGGCCGCCCGCCAGGTGAGCCGTGGAGCCACCGACCATTTTTTACTGAAATTTCTTTTGCGTTTCTGAAATATAGGACCAATCTGACATTTCTCAACCGTAGTCGAAAGAGATTTTTTTGTCCGACGGTAAAACCGTCGTCGCTGCGGGCGCCTGGGGATATCGGGGAATAGGCCTTGGATCGCAGGGGCGCTTGCACGCGCCCTGCACACCTGCTTGGCGACGACCACGGGAGGAGGGGAACATGGGCACGTCACTCGAAAATCAAACCGCCATCGTCACCGGCGCCTCGCGCGGCATCGGGCGGGCGATTGCCCTCAAGCTGGGGTCCCTGGGCGCGGCGGTGGTGGTCAACTATGCCAACAGTGCGCCCCAGGCCGAGGCTGTCGCCGCATCCATCCGCGAAACAGGCGGCCGGGCGGTCAGCGTTCAGGCCGATGTCCGCAGGGTGTCCGAGATCGAGGCCCTCTTTGACCGCGCGCTCGCAGAATTCGGCCGGGTGAACATCCTGGTGAACAACGCCGGCAAGGGCTTTTACAAAAAAGTGGCGGACGTCAGCGAGGCGGAATTCGACGATATATTCGCCCTCAACGTCAAGGGGCTCTTTTTTGCCTGTCAGCAGGCCGCCATCAGGCTGGCGGACGGCGGGAAGGTGATCAACATCTCCTCATCGGTCACCAAGCTGATGCTGCCGGCTTACGGGCCGTATGCCGCCACCAAGGGGGCGGTCGAGCAGATCACCCGGGTGCTGGCCAAGGAACTCGGTCCTCGCGGCATCAGCGTCAACGCCGTTTCCCCCGGCCCGGTGGACACCGATTTGTTCCGCACGGGCAAGACCGAGGAGCAGGTCCGGCAGATGGCTGGCATGGCCGCTTTCGGCCGGATCGGCGGGGTTGAGGATATCGCCGATGTCGTCGCGCTGCTGGTCAGCGACGGCGCCGGCTGGATCACCGGGCAGAATATCTGTGTCAACGGCGGGTTCGCGGCCTAAAGGGGCCCCGGCAAAAAATAATGCCACATCGGGCTGAAGGGCGTTAAACTGCAAAATCGGCGCGCCCCTTGCCTGAAACTAGGCCTTCGGGCCTGCGGAGGATTGCCATGAACGCCACCGCTCTGACCTTCGGACCGGTTCCTTCCCGCCGGCTGGGCCGCAGCCTGGGAATCAACAACATCCCGCCCAAGACCTGCTCCTACGGGTGCGTCTACTGCCAGGTCGGCCGCACCACGCGGATGCAGGTCCGGCGCCAGGCCTTCTTCGCGCCCGATGCCATTCTCGAAAGCGTGCGTGAAAAAATCGGCCGGCTCACGGCGGCCGACGGTCGAGTGGATTTCGTGACCTTCGTGCCGGACGGCGAGCCGACCCTCGACGTCAATCTGGGTCGGATCATCCGGCTGTTGAAACCCCTGGGGGTCCCGGTGGGGGTGATCAGCAATGCGTCGCTCCTGGCCGACCCGAGCGTGCGCGATGATCTGGCGGCGGCCGACTGGGTCTCCCTGAAAGTCGACGCGGTGGCAGAGGGGGTGTGGCGCAAGATCGACCGTCCCCACGGCAAACTGCAGCTGGCATCGATCCTGGAGGGGATTCGAACTTTCAGCCAGGTTTTTGAAGGCCGTCTGGTGACCGAGACCATGCTGGTCGCGGGCCTCAACGACGACCGCGAAAACCTGGGGGCCACCGCCCGCTTCCTGGCGACGGTGGGGCCGTCAACGGCCTATCTGGCCGTCCCCACCCGGCCGCCTGCCGAAGGCTGGGTAAAGCCGCCCGACGAAGAAACCCTGCATCAGGCCTACCGGGTGTTCAAAGCGGATCTCCCCGCGGTCGAACTCCTGGTGGCTTTCGAAGGGGGGGATTTCAACGCCACCGATGAGGCCGGCGGGGAGCTGCTCGCCATCACCGCCGTGCACCCCATGCGGGAGGATGCCGTGCTGGCATTTCTGGAGAAGGCCGGAAAAAGCGCCCAAACCCTTGAAGACCTCCTGCAGCGGGGCCTGCTGACCCGGCTATCCTACCGCGATGAGTGGTTTTACCTGCGGCGGTTTTCGCGCTGAGAGGCGATCAGGCCAGAGCCACCGCCACGGGCTGCCGCCGAATCCGGTAGCGTCCGGTCTTGGCCAGCACCTGTGCCACAAACTGACTGGGCACGTCCACCAGGGTGTGGTCATTCTCGATGCGGATGGCGCCGATGGTGCGGCCGGGGATCTCGGCATGGTAGGCGATCGTGCCCACCACGTCACTGGGGCGGATGCCAAGGGTCTTGCCGGCCCCCAGGCTCAAGCGTACCATCCCCCGCTCGCAGGCCGTGTTCTCCGGCGGCCGGAGGGCGGCCGCGGCGGTTTTGGCGGGTCGACGGGCAGGGCTGGCGGCAGGTCGCGCGGCCCGGGGCGGGGCGGCCTGCACCGCGCTGATGGGGGCCACCGGCCGCTGCTTTTCGGATGCCCGCACCAGCTTCAGCGCGACGGCCGCAATCTCCAGCGGGTCGTGGCCGGCTGCGGCCAATTCCGAGACCATTTCCTTTTCCTGCTGGCAGCGTCCGCGCCGCAGCCAGACCGCCATCTTCTCGAGCAGCTCCGACCGGCGTTTT
>JAABRJ010000469.1 GCA_011390985.1 Desulfobacteraceae bacterium | reverse complement strand
GTGCGCCCCACGCGGTGCAGGTAGGCCTCCGGGTCCTGGGGCAGGTCGAAGTTGACCACATGTGAGATGTCGTCGATGTCCAGCCCGCGGGCGGCCACATCGGTGGCCACCAGGACCGACCCGGGGTTTCGGCGAAAGCGCCCGAGGACCTGCTCGCGGACCTCCTGGCACAAGTCGCCGTTGAGGGCCTCGGCGGGAAAGCCCTGCAGGCTCAGCTGGTTGGCCAACTCGCCGGTGGCGGTCCGGGTGCGCGCAAAGATCAGGGCGCGGGTGATATTCTCGACCTCGAAGAGGCGCGTCAGGGCGGCCAGTTTGTCCGCCGTGTTGACCAGGTAGTAGCGCTGCTCGACCGTGGCCGCGGTGCGCTGTTTGCGGTGGATGGTGACCGACCGGGGCTGGTGCATGTAGCGTTCGGCCAGAGTCCGGATTTCATTCGGCAGGGTGGCGGAGAAAAGGGCGGTCTGGCGCTGGGCGGGGGTCTGTTCCAGGATCGCTTCGATATCGGCGATAAACCCCATGCCGAGCATCTCATCGGCCTCGTCGAGCACCACGCTTTTGACATCGCCGAGGTAAAGGGCCTTTTGGCGGATCAGATCCAGCAGGCGGCCGGGGGTGCCCACCACCACGTCGACCCCTTTTTTGAGCCGGGTGATCT
>JAABRJ010000468.1 GCA_011390985.1 Desulfobacteraceae bacterium | reverse complement strand
CGACTCTATCCTGAAGATTCCTCTTTCGGATATTTTCCTTGAAGATATCAATAAAGTCGGCAAACAAATCAATGCCGGTTATAATCCCTGACGTAAGATTGGCCAGCACCATCGTTTGACCGCCGGTTCCACAACCTATATCAGCAATTCTTGATTCATTTTTCAGGGTGTCAATGAAGCTCAAAGCTTTTGCAGTTACTTCGGGGCTCCCCGGCCCTTGTCGTTCTAAACTAGAATAATATTCGCAGATTAGTTTAAAATCAAACTCGTGAATTGATTTGTCTTCCTCGCTCATCATTTCTCCTCTATCTTCCCCATTATTCCTTTGTTTGCATTGCCCTTATGCAAAAGATCCATCCAACGGCGCGGATCGCGCGCGGCAGGAAGCCGTCGCGTGAATTCGGCTTGTTCGGCTTTTATGCTTTCCCCATGGCTTTGAAGAAGGTGTAGCAAAATGTACCATCCGGTTCAGTCGTTCGATATAGGGCCCTTATCCCGTTGTCGAACGCTACGGGATCGATGATACCCTCCTCAATCGCCGATTGACGCACACCCTCAATCATCGCCGTGAATGTCTTTTTCGTAAATCCATCGACCAGTTCCGGCTTGCTTGAATCGACATACACCATTCGGGGGGATACCCGGACTTCGGCATAGCCTGCAGTGACCAGCAACGGATACAGGGATCTGCCTATCAGCGCATTCCCACCTGCGCGAGACTGCAATTCGACTTGGCTGTCAATCGCGGCATGCGCCGCATCGCTGTCAGGATAAAAGTAGGCGGACCCATGGTCGCCTTCGATGACTGTAATTGTTCCGCCCGGCCGAAGACATGTTTTCAACTTCTGCAAGGCAGCGAGTGGCTCTTTCAGATGCTCCAGAACGAAGCAGACAAAGACATGATCAAACGATTGTGCCGTAAAGGGCAAATGGAAGATGTCCGCCTGCTGGAAACAAACATTAGTCAGCACCGCCGCCCGAATTTTCTGCTCAGCCTGAGAAACCGAATCCTCCGAGATGTCAACGGACACAATCGATGCTCCGGGGCTATTCTTCGCCAGCGTGACCGTTTGTGCGCCGACTCCGCAACCGGCTTCCAAGACCCGACTTCCCGCTGGATATGCCGTATCGGAATGCAACAAGTCGACCAAGGTCCTGGCCTGATCCTGTAAGCGAACGTGTTCCTGCTGATCGTACCCGTGAACGTATGCTTTTGGCATGGTTGCGTTCTCCCAAGATCAGGCAAAAATCAACAAATTATATATCAATGGACGTCCCGGGCTTCCAACCAGCGCCATGTTAACTGCCATTTATATTAAAAGGGAATTTCATCATTAGGGTCCGGCATTGGTGGCTCTGGGTAAGAAGGCTCCTTTACGCATAGAATGTTTTTATTTTTTTGCAACCATTTTATTCCTGAATTTGTCAAAAAATATGCCTTGTATTCCGCATCGTTGTAATCATGATCGATGAGTAATTTTTCTGTTAATAAAACACGTTCTTCTAAACCTGATACGCCTAATGCAAGCGCTATATTTGTAAATTCCATTTCCTTCATTTTTTGTTCTAGGTTCCAATGGCTAATTCCAC
>JAABRJ010000467.1 GCA_011390985.1 Desulfobacteraceae bacterium | reverse complement strand
CGATCTCACCTCATAATCTTCCAAATCAGTTTTAGATTCACTTCCAGGTATTAAAGTTCTTATTGAATCAACACGTTTAGACGTATTCAACTCATTTGTAATCCATTTTATTATGTTCGATTCAAGCTCTTCGTAACCGCTACGAGAATCCGTACGATAATAAATGATTGGACGATGTTGGATATCAAATGGGAGTTTATTCCTCTTGGACTTGTCGCAAAGTATAACGGTCGGCCGATCTAAAGCTAACGCGTAGCCAAGCTCCAGCCAAACGTTCGGATTATCTTCGCTGACTTCGGCGATACAAATGGATGCTGATTCTATCAAGGAATTCTTTCTTGTGACACCGATGAGTGATATGCCAGAAGTAGCCTGAAATGTAATACCGGTTCGCCCGAGGCATTCAAGTCAACCTTTCTTAGAACCACCATTTTGAGGGGAAAAACATCACTCTAAACTCCAAAACAGGCCAAATTTTAGATCATTGCTTCATCATTCCGAAGAGTTGCCTTGGTCCGACCCCTGACACGCACCATTGCATAACACCCAGCTTGAGAGGTGCTAATGAAGTGCAGCGTAATGAGCATCCTTCTCCAAGCTGATGTTCGGCCTTCCTTATGCCGTTTGCCGAGACATTTCTTGATATGAAAACTCCCAGAGCCCTGCGTTGGCTCTAGCATGTTCAATTGTCATACTCACAATGTTGCCCTTTTCATCGACGTCTATGTATATGTTTTCGCTTATCTCCTTGGTCTCGTGTACCCCTCTATCGGTGAATTCTATATGCGCAGTATCTGTATCGGAAAAGTATTTGACTTTCATGTTTTATCCCTCCTTGTATGACCTGTCGAAGAAGGCATTATGAACTGTTTCTCCATCTTGAAGCAAGATAACCCTCAAATATTTGTCAGCTTCCGGTATCTTCGCCCATTTTCTGATTCTACCGTCTGATTGAGTTTCAGTCTTCTCAGGGTTTTCAATAACGAATTTAATCCACGCCTTTTTTATCTGAGCGCGGTCAGGCCGGTGACGGGTGTAGTCGAAATATTGGGTAGTCTTCATTTCTCAGTTTCCGGCTTATGATATTTTAAGTGCCGAACATTGTTGATACGTGGAAAGTTTTCCACGTATTGCCATATCACAGGGCAAAATATGGAAAAATTGATCCTGAATTTTCCATATTTTCCTGGCGATATTCAATATCCATGTAAATCCAAAACAAACCCCCATTCAAGCTGGTTCCAAAACGATCGGGGACAGGCCGAGTCCGCCGCAAGGGTTTTCTGGATTGTTTTTAGGCCTACCACACCGCCCGAGCCAATTGCAACCGGATCATTCGATTGGTCGCGCTCAGTGACTGAACCGCTCCGAAGATGCTGAAATCTATCCGCATCGAGGTGAAATAGCCCATCCCACAACCCTTTCAAACCGCCTCGCAGGCAAGGGACAGGGGCATCGACTTCCATGGCGGCCCCCCCCTACCCAAGGGAGAGAGCAGCGTAAAGGGGAGGGCAAACGGGAGGGGCTCATCGTTGGGAGCGGGAACGGGGCGTTTGGAGGGAGAGGGGTTTCAGAAGGGCGGATTGTTTCAGGCGTTTCTATTTCTGGCCTGGATGGAACGTCCGATTTCAGGTGTAACTGGTGTCACGACTTTCCGTCTTTGAGCCGCAGGTTTTTTACCGGCCGTCGTCCCGCTGCGGCTGCCGCGGCCCCGCACCCTGGCCTTCCGGCCCGAGAAAGCATCTGCGCCGCGACTTGGGTTTCGCCTGACTTCCCGCGGTGGGCTCAGGTGTTAAACACCCCTAGAATCGCCTCCAGCACCCCGCCGGCCACGGCCCGGGCCTTGTCGGAGATCGTGTGGCAGTATGATTCCTCCCCGCGGGGGTCCACGTCCCCGAGTTTGAGCCCGGCGCTCACTGGCGTGCCCGGGCGAATCAGGCCCCGCAGGATGCCGTCCAGGCGCACGGTCACGGCCGCACCGGCGACGGTGCCCACCTCCTCCCCGGATTGCACCCGATCCCCGATGCGGTGGCGGGTGCTGAACACCCCGGTTGCCGGCGCCCGCAGAACACGTTCGACGCTGTAACCGGCGACTGTGCCGGGAATGCCGGTATCGGCTTCGGCGGCGCCCGCGGCGATCACCCGGCCCAGGGTGTGGCCGCGGTTGGTTTCGACCACGCGGTGCACGTCACGTCCGGCACAGAAGCCGGGGCCTAAACCGATAACCAGCGGGGCGTCTTCCATCCGGGTGCCCAGGTTGCGTTTGGCGAGCGTCGCGTCCACCAGCACGTCCGGCGCCAGTTGGGAGATCAGGCGGGCCTCGGGGTCCACCAGGAGCGGGATCTGGCCGGTGTCCCAGGCCCGCTTCACCCCGCCGATGTCCGCGGCCTTGACCGCCTGGACGCCCTCCACCGTCTGCCACCCCTGGTGCAGCGCCTCGCAGAAGCTGACATTGCGGCGCACGGCCAGCGGCGCGGGGACTTCCAGCATGACCAGCCGGCGGATGTTGGCACGGTAGAGGCGCCAGGCGACGCCGGAGGCCATTTCGCCGGCGCCCCGCAGGACCACCCGCAGCCCCCGGATCGGGTTGGCGTCGGTGGGATCGACAGTTGTCATCGGGCGCACCTCTCCTGTCAAGCAACGGGCGGCCGCGGCCAGCGCGCCGACGGCCTGACCCGCCCGCTCAGCGCATCATGGCCGGCAGCACGGTCGCAATCTGGGGAAAGATCGTGATCAACACCACCACCGCGAAGATCGCCAGCAGAAAGTAACTGGCCCCCCGGAAGACGACCTCGATGGGCACACCGGCCACCCCGGAAATGACGAAGACGTTGAGGCCCAGCGGCGGCGTAATCAGCCCGGCTTCCATCATCAACACCGATATCACGCCGAACCAGATGGGGTCAAAACCCAGCTGCAGAATGGTGGGGAAAATGACCGGCAGGGTCAGCACCATCATCGAGGTGGCGTCCAGGAAACACCCCAGCACCAGGTAGCCCAGCAGGATGATGGTCAGAATGATGTAGGGCGAAAGGGCCAGTCCGGTCAACCAGCCGGCCAGGCGCATGGGGATCATGCTGAGCGCCATGAAGTAGGTGAACACGTAAGCCCCGGCCAGGATCATGAAAATCATGATGGAGATCTTGGCCGTCTCCTGCAGCGCCAGCCGCAGGCGGGTCCAGTCCAGGCGACGCTTCAAAAGGGTCACGCTGAAAAGAAAGAAGGCCCCGACACCGCCCGCTTCGGTGGGGGTGAAAAACCCCAGGTAGAGGCCGCCCATCACCAGCAGGAAGCCCACCACCAGCTCCCACACCCCTTTCAGCGCCAGCAGCTTTTCCTTCAGGCTGACCTTTTCCAGGCTGGCCGGCGCCGCTTCCGGCTTCAGCGTGACCCACACCACGATGATGCCCACATAGGCCGCCGCCAGCAGAAAACCCGGCAGAAACCCGGAGATCAGCAGTTTTCCGATGGACTGCTCCGTCAGGATCCCGTAAACCACGAACCCGATGCTGGGGGGGATCAGAAACCCCAGGGTGCCCCCGGCGGCCACGCTGCCCGTGGCGAGCTGCCGGTCGTAGCCGTAGCGTTCCATTTCGGGTAGCGCCACCCGCCCCAGGGTGGCCGCGGTGGCCACCGAAGAGCCGCAGATGGCGGCAAACCCGGAGCAGGCCCCGATGGTGGCGATCCCCAGGCCGCCGGGCAGCCGGCGCAGCCACTTGTCGGCCACGTCGTAAATCCCCTGGCTCAAACCGCAGATGGTGGCCAGCTCCCCCATGATGACAAACAGGGGGATAACGGTGAAAGAGTATTGGGTAAAGGTGGAGTAGAAGGATTTGACCAGGGTCGGCATCGCCACCGCCGGATCGGTGATCAGGCTGATGCCGCCAAACCCGACAAACGCCAGCGTGTAGCCGATGGGCATGCCGATCAGCAGCAGCAGAAACATGACCCCGATGCCCCCTAAACCAACGATCAGTGGATCCATGCGGTTCCCTTATGACAGCGAATTTTTGGCGAAGACCCCGTGCAGGGAATTGATCAGCGACACCAGCAGCTCGATCGCCAGCACCAGGCAGGACAGCGAGAGCAAAAAATGAAACGGATAGAGCGGCACGCCGAGGGAGTCCGAGGCCGTCCGGTAGTGATACTCCTCGATCCCCATCACCCAGCTCTGGTAGACCAGCAGCAGGATGACGCCCAGGCTCAGGGCGAAGGTCAGGCTGTCGAGCGCCAGGACCGCCCGGCGGGGCAGGAATTTCTCGAGAATCCGGACCTTGACGTTGGCCCCCATCTGCTGGGTGTAGGCCATGCCCAGCATCCCGAAAACCGCCAGCATGAACTCGCTCAGTTCGAGGGACCCCTTGACGGGCGCCGAAAAGAGATAGCGGCCGGTGACGTCCACGGCCGTCAGGGCCATCATCACCAGCACCCAGATCATGCCGGCTGAAAAGGCCCAGTGGGTCAGGCGGTGAATGACGTTGTTTTCGGAGATCATACGGTTTTCCCCATGAGGGTGAGGACAGCGCGGCGGCGGCCGGGTGAAAGGGCCCTGTTGCGGCCCGCCGGCGGGTGGCGCGGCGGGCCGCAGCGGGCGGCGGCAATCGGCCGGATGGCGTCTTACTCCGCCGGCAGGACGTCGGTGGGAACCCCCTGCTCGGTCAGCACTTCCTTGAAATCCGCGATGGTCTTGCGCGCGGGCAGGCCTTTCTTTTCAAGCCCATCGGCCCAGGCCACCATCACGCCCTGGAACTGCTTTTCCCAGCGGGCTTTTTCCTCGGGCGAGAGCTGGACCAGCTCGACGGTTTTGCCGAAGGCCTCCATGGATTCGTCATACCAGTGCTCATCGAACATGTTGTGAAGCTTGTAGGCGTTGCGGGCGACTTCCGCGATGATCGGTTTGAGATCCTCGGGGGTGCGGTCCCAGGATTTCTGGTTCATGAACAGGCCTTCGGAAACGCAGCCGAAGGATACCGGCACCCCGTAGTCGGCGACCTCGTAGATCTTGAAGGCCTTGACCAACGCCGGGCAGGTGACCACCCCGTCGAGCACGCCGGTTTCCATCGACAGATAGACATCGCCCAGCGGCATGAAGACCGGGGTGCCGCCCAGGGCCTCGATGCACAGGGTCTGGATGCCGCCGGGGCTGCGGATCTTCATCCCCTTCAAGTCCTCCATTTTTTCGACCTTCTTGGTGGTCCACAAGTGCGCCATGACGCAGTTGTTGATATGCAGCACCTTGACGTCGTTGAACTCGGCGTTGAGGCCCTTTTCATACATCGCCATGCCGATTTCGACCCCCTTCCACTTGGCCGGGCAGACCATCGGCGAGGAGAGCACGTCGGTCAGCGGAAAACGGCCGGGGGTCCAGCTGAGGGTCGCATACCCCATGTCGGCGAGACCGGTCTTGACGATGTCGTAGTGGTCGGGCCCCTTGCCCAGGGCGCCGCCGGCAAACATCGTGTAGGTGATGCGCCCCCCGCTGCGGGTTTTCATCTCTTCCAGCATCGGGGTCCAGAGGTTCTGAACATCGGCGCCGGCCGGAACGTGCCAGGTGCTGAAGCGGATGTGCATCTTGCCGTCCTCGGCTCGCGCCGCCGGGGCGGCGCCCAAACCCATAGCGAGCGCGACGGCCGTGGCGATGGCCAGGGTGGCGATCAAGCGGCTTGTGAGTTTCATAATCCCTCCTATCGGTGAAAAATTGGGAATCGGGTCCGCCGGGGACCCCATTCGGAAAAGGGCCGCGCCCCTCAAGGCGAAAGGCCGGCAGCCGTGTGGCATCTATCCCCCCATGGAACATAGCGGCCGCGAAAAAAACCACCGCGGTCAGACAAGGGCGGCCAGTCCCGCGACGCGGTCGGGCAAATCCGCGGTCCAGCCCACCTGTTTCCCGACCGCCGCCAGCGCCCCCCGGATCACCCCCTTTTGGGTGAGCCCCTCGGCCATTTGCAGGGCGTTTGAGAGGGCCTCGGCCCGCTGGGCGCCGGTGAGGTCTCCAACCGCGACGGTCACCAGCAGGTCCGGGATGTCGGTGTTCGGGTCCAGCTTTGCGGCCGGCACGCGGAGCACGTCGGCGCCGGCCGCAAGACAGGCATTGGCCACCGCGGTGGCGGCGGCGTCGGCCAGCGAGGCGCTGGGGCCAACGGCGGTGACCGCCGAGGCCAGCCCGCAGGTGAAGCTGCGCCCCCCCAGACCGCTGGTGGCAACCCCCCAGGTGCTGTGGCGGCCATCCAGGGTCAGCACGTGGGAGATTTCGGGATGCGCAATTTCGGGGCGCAGCCCCACCCGCGTGGTTTCACCGGCCGCCAGGCGAATGGCGATGTCGCCGCCGTTGTCGACGATCACCCGGCTCAACCCCTGCTCGAAGAGCCGGTCGGCGACCGCATCGGCCAGGGTGCCGGCCACGGCCGCCAGCGGGGTCAGGTCGGCATCGCCGACGGCGCGGACGCTGGCGATCATCGCACGCGCCAGCGGCTCCGACGGCAGGCGATCGATAGCGCCGGGCCGCCGCTTGAGGACCGCCAACTGGCGCGCCACGCGCGCGAGGCACGCGAAGGCATAGTCGGCGGCTTCGGTTGCCAGGTCCAGCCGCGGCGCCGGCCCCTCCCAGGCCTGGATCACCATCCGCATCGGGCCGTTTTCGGCCAACAGCGCCCGGCCGCCGGGCAGCGGGATGATCCGCCGGTCGCTCATTCCTCGCCGCCTTCGCCCGCCCCGCCCGCCGGATCGACGGCCTTGAAGGGCTTCATCGCCGCCACGTGGCCCCCCATGGCCGCGTAATCCGACACAAGCATGGTGTATTCCAACGGGCAGATGGTGGCCGGGGTGGGCGTCCAGTAGAAGGACCCGGGCTTGACGCGCTCGACGTCCACCAGAAAGGAGATGCCGCCGCCGGGCCAGATGAAGCCGCTGGCGCCGCCGACGGTGAGGTGCGCTTTGCCGGCATGCACAGCCTGGGTCAGCTTGATGGGGTGGCGCGTCACGCCGGCCCGGGCGCTGCCGCCACTGCCGCCGGTGTAGACGGCCGAAACCCGCGACGGTTCGCAGGCCTCGGCAATCGCCGCCAGGGCCGAGCGGGCCTTGGCGGTCAGCGCGAGGCGGCGCAGCCCGCCGCCGGCATCGACCTCGAAAAGGGCGCCGTTCTGGCCGGTGGTCTCGGTGATCAGCACGGTCATCCCCGGCCAGCCGACGGACATGTCGATGTGGTCGATCACCTCCAAGGGATTGGTGATTGATGTGCCGCCCCAGCCCTCGCCATGGTCGCCGAAGTAGCGCCCCGGGGTGCTCTGCCTGAATTTGAGCGCCACCCCGGTGGGCCTGACGCCGGCGAAACGACCGGCCACGTGACGGCTCATCAGGCCCGTGATGTGGGCATCCAGCACCACGACCTCATCGGCGGCGTCCTTCAGCAGCGGCGCAAAAATCCCCAGGGTGGCGCTGCCGCAGCCGACCCGCATGCGCGCCGCTTGCCGGCCGTCGACCACCGGCGCTTTGCCCACCTGAACCTGCAGCCGACTGCCGTTTTGGATCCGGAGCTTGACCGGCCTGCGGTTGGCGATGTCGGTGATGGTGCGCGCGACGGCAAAGCCGTTGGGACCCGTCAGGCGGTTGACCCCGCCGATGTGCAGCATCTTGGAGCCGTACTGCTCGGTCTCCACCATCCCGACTTCGCGCCTGCCGGCGTAAACGGCCGCCCCCTCCCGGCCGATGGGGATGTCGGTATCGACCTTGACGATCACCGAAGAATAGCTCAAGGGCACCTCGGTAACCACCGTGACCACATCCACATCGCCGCGCCGCTCCTGAACGATGTGCGGCGCCGGCTGGCAGCACGGGTAAGTGGTGCCCGCGCCGATGGCGGTCACCACCGGCCGGCGGATCTCCGGCCGGGGCTCCGGGCCGACAATCTCGCGCACATCCGCGAAGGTCTGCAGCGGGGTGGCGCGCACCAGCCGCCCGTCCTGGTTGCGGTAGCGGTGGCAGGCGCCGATGCTTCCCGGCTGCACCCAGCACGTGATCGGGCAGTGGTCGCACGCCAGCGCCGCCTCCGGCCGCACCGCCGCCGCCATGACGGCGCCGTGCTCGCAGACCCGCGCGCACACGCCGCAGTGGGTGCAGCACCGGGGGTCGATCTGCGCCTTTTTCTTGACGATTCGGACGGCGTCGACAGGGCAGTCGCGCACGCAGAAGCCGCAGCCGATACACTTTTCAACATCCACCACCATCACGGCAGTCTCCTCCCGGAAAGGGGGCCAGGGGCACCTCCGCTGCGGTTCGCCCTGCTGCGGTTGAAGCCGCGGGTTCGTGCGCCGGCCGGCATCGCCTACGCCACGGTCGGGGTGCGTTTGGGCGGCGGGGTGTTGCGGCTCTTGGCGACCACCACCTCGCCGTCCACCAACACCAACGCAACCCCGGGCACATCCCCGGCTTCGATGGCGGCCAGAGCGTCGGCCCCGACCGAGCCCATGGGCGCATCCATGATCACCAGGTCGGCGTCGCGGCCGGCCGCAATCACGCCGCAGGTCAACTTGTAGACCCGGGCGGTGTTGCCGCTGGCCATGCAGAGGGCCTGGGCGGCGGTGACCGGCGTCAGGCTGGCCAGATGGTTGACCACCCGCAGGATGCCCAGCGGGACCACCCCGGTCCCCGACGGGGCGTCGTTGCCGATGATCAGACGTCCCAGGGCGCCGGCTTCGGCGCAGAGCGTGGCGGCCTCGACGGCCACCTTGGGGTTGCCGCAGTGCACGATTTCAAGGGTCAGGTCGGTTTCCCGGATCAGCTTTTCAACCTCCGACGGGGCCACCGCCGTGGGGCCGCCGTTGACGTGCGAGACCACGTCCGGGTCGGTGGCGATCACCATCGCGGCGGTGATCGTGCTGCTGCCGGGAATGGAGGTGCCGCCGGTGTGCATCATCACGGTCATGCCGTTTTTCTTGGCCCAGCGCACCATGGGGGCGGCCTCGGCGGGTTCCTTGACGCTGCCCAGGCCGATTTCGCCCACCAGGCAGACCCCTTCGCGGGCCATTTCCTCGAAGTCGGCCTCGGTCAGGCCCTTTTCCAGAATCACCGCCCCGCCGATGACCTTGGCCCCGCCGGGTCTGAAATTGCGGTAGGCCTTGTTGGAGAGGATCGCCAGGGCTTTGGTGCCGGCCGGGTCTTTGGGGCGCCCCGGATAGTGGACTTCGCCGGCGGAAATGATGGTCGTCACCCCGCCGTGGACCTCGCTGCTCAGGAAGCCGATTTCGTTCTGGCGCGGGGTGAAGTCGCCCGCCACCGGGTGGCAGTGGGAATCGATCAGCCCGGGGGTCACGGTGATGCCGCGACAGTCGATGGTCCTGTCGGCCGTGACCGGCCCCATCGCTTCGAGGCGCCCGACTTGGCTGATTTTGCCGTCGGCCACCAGGATGGCGTCCGCCGCCAGAAGCGGGTCGGCAATCTCGCCGCTGACAATCGTACCGATGTTTTTCAAGAGAACGCTACTCATGGGATACCTCCCGGGGGCCGAAATGGCCCGACGTAATGCTGGCCGCCAATACCCGTTCCAGGTTGGCCGGTAAGGAATAGATGCGCTCCCCCAGGGCCTGGGCGATGGCGTTGACCACCGCCGGGGCGGTGGGAATCAGCGCCGGCTCGCCGACCCCCTTGGCGCCGTATGGCCCGGAGGGCTCCGCGGACTCGACGATGATCGGCACCACGGCGGGCACGTCCGCGCAGGTGGGGATGTGATAGTCTTTCATGGACAGCGTCTTTTTGGGCTCGAACTCCTCCATCAGGGCAAACCCGATCCCCATGGCGACCCCCCCGCAGATCTGGCCGACGACGTTTTCGGGGTGGATCGCCCGGCCGACGTCATGGGCCGCCACTATCCGTGCGACGGTGACCTCGCCGGTGAGGGTGTC
>JAABRJ010000466.1 GCA_011390985.1 Desulfobacteraceae bacterium | reverse complement strand
TCGGGCTTCTACAAAGATCAGGCGACCACCAAGTTCGGCGACTGGTTTCTGTTCGATCTCGGGATTGCCACCCAGAGCCTGTGCCTGGCCGCGCACGACCTCGGGCTGGGGACGGTGGTGGTCGGGCTTTTCGATCAGGACAAGGCCGCCCGGGTCCTGGAGCTGCCCGCCGAGACCCACGAACTCGTTGCGCTGATTCCCATGGGCTACCCGGCCAAACGGCCGTCGGCCCCCAAACGGCGCGAAGTTTCCGAATTCGTTCATTACGAAACCTTCTGAACCTTTTCAGCACCCAGACCGCCGTCGGCGCCAGCACCGCACCGACGAGAGCCATCTGCGGCACAGGGTTTTGCGTGCTTTGACGTCATTACAGGCGGCAGGTGCCCGCGTTCACCGCTGGGGCACCTGCCGCCCGTTCGTTGACCAGCCCCGGTGCCCGCCTCTTCCCGTCGCCCCCGCGCTTCGATCCTCCGGTTGCCAATCCGTCAAGGTGTGCCTACCATGTTTTAAGGGGCCGCCGCGCCTGCCACCTGGTACCTTGCGGCTCCCCGCCGGCAACCGCTCTATCCCAGGAGACCCCCATGACCCCCGAATCCCCCGATACCAACCGCCTGATCCATGAGAAAAGCCCCTACCTGTTGCAGCATGCCCGCAACCCCGTCGACTGGCATCCCTGGTCGCCGGAGGCCTTCGCGCAGGCCCGGACCGAGGACAAACCGGTGTTTCTTTCCATCGGCTACGCCACCTGCCACTGGTGCCACGTGATGGAGCAGGAATCCTTCGAGGACCCCGAAACGGCCCGCCACCTCAACCAGGCCTTTGTCTGCATCAAGGTCGACCGCGAAGAGCGTCCCGACATCGATGCGGTTTACATGCTCGCCTGCCAGATGCTGACCGGCAGCGGCGGCTGGCCCCTGACCATTTTCATGACCCCCGACCGGCGCCCTTTTTTTGCGGCCACCTATCTGCCGCGGCACACCCGCTTCGGTCGTGCAGGGCTGGTGGAACTCTGCGGGCAGGTCGGCAGGCTCTGGCGGACCGACCGGGACAGAATCCTGAACTCGGCGGCCAGCATCGCGGCGCAGCTCGCCAAGGGGTTCGAGTTCGCGGCCGGCGCGCCTCCCGATGAAAAGCTGCTGTCTCAGGCCGTGGGGCAGATTGCCGCCGGTTTCGACCCCCGTTACGGCGGCTTCGAGCAGGCCCCCAAATTTCCCACCCCTCACCGGCTGCTCTTTCTGCTTCGGATGGCGCGCGCCGGGCAGGCCCCCGAAGGGCTCGAAATGGTCACCCGGACCCTGGCGGCCATGCGCCGCGGCGGCATCTGGGACCACGTGGGCTTCGGCTTCCACCGCTATGCCACCGACGCTCAGTGGCTGCTGCCGCACTTTGAAAAGATGCTCTACGATCAGGCCCTCCTGGCCCTGGCCTACCTCGAGGCCGGGCGGGCCGCGACGGAGCCCGCCCTCGCGCGGACCGCCGAGGAGATTTTCACCTACGTGCTGCGCGACATGACCGCGCCCGAAGGGGGCTTTTATACCGCCGAAGACGCCGACAGCGAAGGCGAGGAGGGCAAGTTCTACGTCTGGAGCGCGGCGGAATTCCAGGCGGCTCTGGGAACGGCGGCCGCCGCCCGCTGGGCCCCGGTGTTCAACCTGGCGGCCGAGGGCAATTTCCGCGAAGAGGCCGGCGGCGAGCGCACCGGCGCCAACATCCTGCACCTCCAAAAGCCGCTCGCGGGCTGGGCCGCCGCCCTGGGCCGGACGCCGGACGTGCTGGCCGCCGAGTGGGAGGCAGTGCGCGCGGCGCTCTTCGATGTCCGCCGCGGTCGGGTCCATCCGCTCAAGGACGACAAGATCCTGGCGGACTGGAACGGCCTGATGATCGCCGCCCTGGCCCGCGGCGCGCGGCGGCTCGAGCGGCCGGCGTATGCCGCGGCAGCGGCCCGCTCCGCCGGGTTCATCCTCAGCCGTATGCGGACGCCCGACGGTGGCCTGTGGCACCGCTACCGCCAAGGCGAGGCCGCCATCCGGGCCCATCTGGACGATTACGCCTTCCTCGTCTGGGGGCTTCTGGAACTCTATGCCGCAACCCTGGAGATCGAACACCTCGAGGCCGCCGCGGCGTTGCAGACGCGGATGCGCGCGGATTTCTGGGATGACGGACAGGGCGGCTTTTTCCTGACGGCGGCCGGGGACCGCGAGCTGCCCGCCCGGCCCAAGGAACTCTACGACGGGGCCGTGCCCTCGGGTAATTCCGTCGCCCTGGGCAACCTTTTGCAGCTGGGGCGGCTGACCGGCGACAACCGCTGGCACGACCAGGCGCAGCGCCTGGTGCGGGCCTTCGCCGGCAGCGTGCAGCGCCAGCCGGCGGCGTTTACCCATTTTCTGTCGGGGCTGGCGCAGGCCCTGACACCGGGGAGCGATGTGGTGATCTGCGGGGCGCCCGAGGCCCCGGATACCCTGGCCATGCGCGCG
Source organism: Desulfobacteraceae bacterium (assembly GCA_011390985.1). Lineage (GTDB taxonomy): Bacteria > Desulfobacterota > Desulfobacteria > Desulfobacterales > JAABRJ01 > JAABRJ01. The sequence goes on along the minus strand of JAABRJ010000466.1, from coordinate 3,608 downwards.
GTTGTGGACCGTGCGCCGCATCCCGGCAGCCTGGTGCTGCTCAAGACGGTCGAAAACGCCGAGCGGCTGGGCGTCCTGGCACCGTTTACGGGCAGTCTCGCCCCGCTTTCGGGGACTAAAGCGACCGCATACGTCTGCCGCGATTTTGCCTGCCGTCGGCCGACCACGGACCTCGCCGAACTCGAAGAGCAGCTGTCGGGGAAGGGCGACGGCGGCGGGTGACAGCCCGGGGCGGACGGTGGCGGCCATGCGACCCGGCGCTGTTTTTCAGCCCGCTGAGGGCCTGTCACCCCGGTCGCTTTTGACCAGGGCGCGGAGGTCTTCGGTCACCAGGTAAAAGGCCGGCACCAGAATCAGGGTGATCAAGGTCGCGAAAAGGATGCCGAAGCCCAGGGAGAGCGCCATCGGGATCAGGAAGCGGGCCTGGCGCGAGGTTTCGAAGATCATCGGCGCCAGCCCGCCGAAAGTGGTCAGCGAGGTGAGCAGGATCGGGCGGAAGCGGTTCAGGCCGGCGCTGTGCACCGCCGCGGCGGGTAGACTGCCCCCGCGCTGTTCGCGGTTGGTGAAATCGATCAGCACCAGGGCGTCGTTGACCACCACGCCCGCCAGGGCCACCATCCCGAAGATGCTCATGACACTCAGGCTGTAGCCCATGATCAGGTGCCCCAGCACGGCCCCGACGATCCCGAAGGGAATGCTGGACATGATGATGGCCGGCTGGATATAGCTGCCGAATGGGATTGCCAGGAGGGCGTAGATCGCCAGCATGGCCAGGAGGAGTCCTGTCACCAGGCTTCGAATGCTCTCGGCCGTGTCCGCCAGGCGGCCTTCGAATCCGTAATTCAGACCGCTGAAGCGCTGGACCAGCCCGGGCAGCGTATCCGCCTTGAGGGCGTCGAGCACCTGGCCCGCCTGGCTGGGCGGGTCCACGTCGGCGCTGACCGTGACCACCCGCCGCCCGTTACGCCGGTTGATGACCGTGTATGCCCGCCCACGGGTCATGCTGACCACCTCCCGCAGGGGCACCTCGCGGCCCGCCGGCGAGCGCAGCATCATCTCTTCCAGGGTGTTTTCCGAGATCCGCTCGTTTTCCGGCAGGCGCACCATGACTTTGATTTCGTTGCGGCCCCGCTGCTGACGCAGGACCTCGGCGCCGTAAAAGGCGTGGCGAACCTGGCGCGCCACCTCCTGGGCCCTCAGACCCAGGCTGCGGCCCTCGGGCAGGACGTTGAAATCCACCTGCTGTTTGCCCGTTTGAAACCCGTCGTCGATGTCCTTGACATTCGGGAAAAACCCCAGGGCCTTGGCCAGTTCGCCGCTGGCGGCTTCTATGACCGCCAGATCCCGGTGGCTCAGCTCGATCGTCAGGGCGGCGCCGGAGCCGGGCCCACCTGAATCGGAGCGAAAAATCAGAGACTCGAGGCCGGGCAAGGCCCCCACTTTTTCGCGCCAGAGCGCGATGAACTCGGCTGTGGGCAGCGGGCGGCGATCGGGCGGGGTCAGAAAGACCTCCACGCGCGTGTTGTGGCCCCCGGAGGGGCCGCCGCCGTTGGAATTGCCGATTTGGGCGAATATCCCGGAGACCAAATTTTCGCCGCCGTTTTCGGCGGCGATCGCCTGGGCCGTCGTGACCAGCAGCTGGGTTACGGCAGCGGTGCGGCTCACCGCCGTCCCGTAGGGCAGCACGGCGGTTGCCAGGGCATAATCCGACTCGATGCGGGGGAAGAGCGTCATGCCCATCCGGCCGCTTTTGACATACGCCAGGGTGAGCACCAGCACCGCCACGCTCAGCGCGACGGTCAGATAGCGGTTGCGCAGCACCACCCACAGGAGCGGGCCGTAGACCCGGTGAACCATGCGGATGAACCAGCGGCTGAAATTCTGCTGCCGGCGGTGAAACCAGCCGCTGAAGCGTCCCCGCTGGCGCTCCCGGTAATGCGCGAGGTGCGCCGGCAGGATAAACAGGCTCTCCACCAGCGAGATCAGAAAGACGGTGATGACCACCACCGGGATGCTCTGGAAAACCTTGCCGAACGTTCCCGGCACGAAGTAAAGCGGCAGAAAGGTGACCACGTTGGTGAGAATGCTGAAGGTCACCGGCAGGGCGACCTCGCGGGTGCCCTGGACCCCCGCGGTCAATAGGTCGTAGCCGCGGCTGTGATACTTGTAGACGTTCTCCCCGACGACGATGGCGTCGTCGACGACAATGCCCAGGGCGATGATGAAGGCAAAGAGCGACACCATGTTGAGGCTGACGCCCAACAGCGGCAGAAAAAGCAGCGATCCCAGAAACGAAATCGGGATGCCCATGGTGACCCAGAAGGCCAGGCGGGCTTCGAGAAAAAGGCCCAGCAGGACAAACACCAGCGCAAGGCCCATGTAGCCGTTGCGCAGCAACAGGTTCAGGCGCTGGCGGTAGACGTCCGAGCGGTCGTTGAGGGTCGCCACCCCGATTCCCGGCGGCAGGTCCTGGCGCAAACCCTCCACGTGCTCCAGGACCGCGTCGGCCACCGAGATGGGGGTCTGGTCCCCCACCCGGTAGACGTCGATCATCACCGCGGGCTGGCCGTTGTACGTCGCGGAGGCATCGGTGTCCTCGAACCCGTCGATGACGGTGGCGATCTCCTCGAGGCGCACCTCGGTACCCGCGTTGGAGGTGATGATCGGGATTTGGGCAAACTGCCGCCCGTAGTCCCGCCGCTCCTTCATGCGCACCAGGATCTCACCGCCCTCGGTTTTCAGCCCGCCCCCGGGCAGTTCCACCGATGCGGTTCGGATCTTGTCGGCAATATCCTCCAGGGTCAAGTTGTAGGCCCGCAGCCGGGCCTCGGGCACTTCGACACTGATCTCGAAGGGGCGCACGGCCGACAGCGTCACTTGGGTGATGCGGCCGTCCTGCAGGAGGCGGTCGCGGGTCGCTTCGGCCATTTCCCGCAGCACCCATTCGTCCTGGTCGCCGTAAAGGACCACCGAGATCACCTCCCGGCGCCGGGTAGTCACCACCACTTGGGGCTTTTCGGACTCCTCGGGAAAGGAGGTGATGCGGTCGATCTCGCTCTGGATATCCTGCCCCAGCCTTTGCAGGTCGGCACCGGCGAGCATCTCGACGGTCACGGTCCCAACCCCTTCCTGGGCGCTGGCGGTCACTTCGCTGACGCCCTCAAGCCCCTGGACGGCCTCTTCGATCGCCAGCACGATGCCCTGCTCGACTTCCTCGGGGCTGGCGCCGGGGTAGGGCACCGTCACGGTCACCAGGTCCAGGTCGAATTCCGGAAAGACCTCCTGCTTGATCCGGCTTCCCCAGATCAGCCCGCCCACCAGAAAGACGAGCATCAGCAGGTTGGCGGCGACCGAGTTTCCGGCCATCCAGGCCATGGGACCCCGTTTGGGGGGATGTGAATCGTCGGGGGAAGACATCAGCCGGCAGGCTCCTGGGGGAGGGTGGGGGGTGATTCGTCAGCGCCGTCGCCCTTGATCCGGACCGTCATGCCGTCCACCGGGGCGGGCAGATCCGAGACGATCAAGCGCTCGCCGGGCTGCAGGCCGCTGCGCACCAGCACGGTTTCGGCGTCCCGCCAGGCGATCTCCACCGGCCGGACGCTGAGCCG
>JAABRJ010000465.1 GCA_011390985.1 Desulfobacteraceae bacterium | reverse complement strand
ACTGATCGGTCATCACCCAGACACGGGTGTTGTCCCGCAGCGCGCTGCGGGGGATGCGGTAAACGCTTTCGATCAGGTGCCCCTGGATTTCAACGCGCACGTAGTCACCGATCAGAAGCGGCAGCCGGTCTTCGGCCGGGCGGCGCCGGTCAAGCGGGTCCGGCACCGCCACCAGGACCCGGGCCATGCGTCCTTCGGGTTCGAGGTCCCCCAGCAGTCGGACCACCTGCCCCTCGCGCGGGTGGGCATCGCGCTCTTTGAGACCATGGCGAACCACGGCGCGGGCGCCGGGCTCCCCCGGCCGCCGGGGCAGCGCGAACGATTGCAGGCGGTCCACCGCCACGGCCGTCTGGACCCAGAAGGTGTCGGTGCCCGCCAGGGTGGCCAGGGGGGTCTGGGGGGCAACCTGGGAGCCGCGTTCCATGTGCCGGGTGCGCACGATGGCGTTGAAGGGCGCGCGCAGCGTGGTGCGCG
>JAABRJ010000464.1 GCA_011390985.1 Desulfobacteraceae bacterium | reverse complement strand
CAGATTCAGGTGTGCCTGCTGCAGGTTGGCCTCGGCGGCCGCCAGCTCGGCGCGGGCCTTGGCCAGGTGGGGTTTGCGCAGGGCCAGGTCGGCCTCTCCGGGAGCGGTCGGTTTGCCGGCGGTCAGCAGGTCCCATTCGCGCCGGGCAACGTCCTGGCGGCCCAACTCGAGGTCCAGTTCATAGCGGGTACGGGCGACCTCGCCCTCCAGGCGGGTCACGGCCAGCTGGTAATCCAGGGGGTCGATCCGCAAAATTTCGCTGCCTTCGGACAGGAAACCGCCTTCCACGAATTCCGGGTGGATCTTGATCACCTCGCCTGAAACCTGTGCGGTGAGCGTGATTTCACGGGCCGGAATCACCGTTCCCATGGCCTGCAGGACCACCGGGGCACTGGACGGCTGGACGGCCGTCACCTCCACCAGCGCCGCCGCTGCCTGCGGCGGACGTTGGCGGGCCGTGGGGCGGGTTGTGCTGATGTATCTCGCACCGATGCCGGCGGCGGCCAGGATCGCGATCACCAGCAGGGTCCGCACCAGCTTGAATTTGCGGCTGCGTTTGGGGATGGGCGGCGTGTTATCCATTCTTCCAGGGGGTCTCCCTTTGCGGGGCGTTTTGCGGCGGCGGCGCCAGACCCTCGCCCCAATCGCCGCCCAGGGCGCGGTAGAGGCTGATGCGGTCCAGCAGCAGTTCGGTCTGGCGCTGGATGACTGTGCGCTCCAGGCTCTGCACGGCCAGCAGCTGGGTCAGGACCGGCAGGTAGTCGCTCAGCCCTTTGAGGTAACGGTTGCCGGCCTGCTCCAGGGCCCTGCGGGCGGCGTCGATCTGATCGGCCAGGGCGTCCAGATTCTCACGCCGCCTGGCTTCCAGCACCAGGGCGTCCTCCACCTCCTTGATGGCCGTCAGCACGGTGCGGCGATAGATCGAGAGGCTTTCGGCGGCCACCGCACGGGCCTCGTCCACCTGGGCCCTGCGGCGCCCGGCATCGAAGAGGGGCGCGCTCAGGTTGCCGGCCAGGTTCGCCAGCCAGTTGTCGAAAAGCAGGTCAAAACTTTCGGCCTGATAGTCGGCCGCGGCCGTCAGGCGCACCGCCGGGAGTCGATTGGCGCGCGCGGCGGCCACCTGCCAGTCGGCGGCCGTCAGCCGCAGGCCCGCCGCGCGGACGTCGGGCCGTGCGGCCAGCAGATCGGCCGGCAGCCCGGTGGGGGGCACACCCGCGGGCAGGGGAAGGTCATCGCGGTCGATTGCCAGTGCGCTCAGCGGCGCCCTGCCGACCAAAATCGCCAGCTCGTGGCGCTGCAGGGCCTCCTCGGCCGCCACCAGCGGGATCTGGGCGCGCACCCCCTCCACCACCTGCTTCTGCTGGTAGACGTCCAGGGCCGAGGTGATGGCCCTGCGGAAGCGCAGGTCGATCAGCTCCAGGAAGGTCTCGTTGGTCTCCAGCTGTCGCTCGAGGAGACGCTTCTGCAGCCGTTGGGAAATGATCTGGGCCCAGCGCTGGGCCACCTCCGCGGCCACCGTCATGGCGGCCGCGTTGAGGTCCTCGCGGGTGGCGTATTCGTCCAGCCGGGCGGCTTGGCTTTCAGAGCGGACCCGCCCCCACAAGTCCAGTTCATAGGCGCTGACCAGCCCGAGGGCGTAGAATTCCCCCCCGCGGGTGCCGATCCCTTCGGTGTGGCGGCGGCTGAAGTCGGCTTCGGCGGCCCCCGAGACTTCCGGATAGAGCGCCGCGGCCGTCTGCAGGGTGCGGGCGCGCACCTGGCTGAGGCGTGCCCAGGCCTCCAGCAGGGTGAAGCCGCGGGTCAGGGCCTGCTCGATCAGGGCCTCGAGCTGGGGGTCTTCAAGGGTTAGCCACCAGCGCTGGGGCACGTCGGCCGCCGGGTCGTAGATCGAAAAGCGGGCGGGCAGGTCCCCCTCCGGCGCGCTGCGGGGCCGCGGGGCGAAAGGGCTGCAGGCGGCGGTCGTCAGCGCGACCAGGATCAGCAGGGCGCAAAGACCGCGCACCCAGGGGCTCATTGGGCGCCGGCCTTTTGGGTCTGCAGGACCGCAATTGCCTGGCGCACATAGGGCAAAACGGTTTCGGCGACCACGGCGTATCCCGCCGCGGTGGGGTGAATGCCGTCAGCCTGGTTCAGGTGCGTTTCGCCGGCCACCCCCGCCAGCAGAAAGGGGATCAGCAGGACCTCCTCGTCGGCTGCCACCTGACCGAAAATCTCGGCGAAGGCCGCTGTGTACTGGCGGCCCATGTTGCGGACCATCTGCATGCCGGCCAGCACCACGACCACCCCGTCGGCCTTGAGGGCCTGGACGCTGCGGCGCAGGTTTTCGCGCGTCAGGGCCGGGTCGACGCCCCGCAGCCCGTCGTTGGCGCCGGTTGCCAGAATGACGATGTCGGGCTTGAGGCTGGCCAGCACCCACTCGATCCGCGAGAGGACGCCGCTGCTGGTCTCGCCGCTGATGCCGGCATTGACCACCCGGTAGGGCAGGCCGGCGGCGGTGAGCATGCGGGCCAGCTGGGCGGGGTAGGCGTCGTGTTCTTCCAGACCGTAGCCGGCTGTCAGGCTGTCGCCCACGGCCACGATCGTGCCGAGGGTTTCCGGTGCGCTGGAGGCGGCCTTCGGCGCGGGCGCCGGGGGCGTTTCCGGCTCACTGCAGGCCCCGAGGCCGAACGCCGCGGCCAAAACGATGACGGTGCGCAGCAAGGGGGGGATCATTCTTCCGCCTGTTCCCTCAGAAAGGCCGCGGGCTTCTGTTTCAGGATGGTCCGGGAGGCGAGCAGACCGACCGCCACCACCACCGCGACCGCGGTGGCGACCATTCCCAGCATGTCCCAGAAAAATGGTTTATAAGCAATATCCAGGACGATTTCAACCACACCGGCGCTTGCGGCCTGGGCAAGCATGGCGGCGATGGTGCTGCTGGTGAGGCCCAGGAAGAGGTTTTCGAAGGTCAGGACCCGGCGCACGAACCCGCTCCGGGCCCCCAGAATCTTGAAATAAACCGCTTCGCGGGTGCGCGCGAGGCGCGTGGCCAGAATCGAGCTGACCATGATCAGGAGGCCCGCCAGGAGGCTGAAGGCCGTGAAAAAGCGGATGATTCCCGAGAGCCGGCGCAGGATGCCGGCAAAAGTCGCAAGGGTGGTGGTCAGGTCCACGACGCTGATGTTGGGAAAGCGGGCCACGATCCGGTTCTGGAGGTCGGCGATCTGCTCGGGCGGCACCCTCACGGCCGAAAAAATCGTCTGGGGGGCCTTGGCGAGCAGGGCATCCGGAAAAACGAAGTAGAAAAAAGGGCCGACGGTTTCATGGGTCCGGGTGCGGATGCTGGCGATGCGCGCGGTCAGGGGGACCCCCTGGATCATGAAGCCCAGCCGGTCGCCGATGCCCATGGGCTGCATCTCGACCACCGTGTCGAGCACGGAAACCTGAGGCTCCTGCCAGTCGTCGCGGAAAAGCGTGTCTCCGGCGCTCAGGGCCTCGTCCTCCAGCAGGTGGTGGCGGTAGGTCAGGTTGAACGTCCGGGACAGGTTGTCGCCCCGCCGCCGGCGCTCGACGGCCGAATCGATGGCCACGTCGTTGACGGCCGTCAGCCGGGCCCGAATGATGGGGAAAAACGGCGCCGGGATGCCCAGCAGTTGCTCGAAATCGGCCTTCTGGGCGGGCTGGATGTCCAGAAAAAACAGGTTGGGGGCTTCCGGCGGGTAGGAGCGCACAAAGGCCGCATCGAGGTTGGCCTCGATCAGATAAATCGTGAAAAGGGCGCTCAGCGACGCGGTAAGGGTGATGAGGATCGTGCGGGTTGCATTGCCGGGCCGGAAGAGGCCTTTGACAGCCTGCCGCAGGGAGAGCGCGCGCAGCGGAATTCTGCGCAGCAGCAGCAGGGCGGCCCCGCTGAGGGCGGCGGAAATCAGGATCAGGGCCAGCAGCCCGAGCAGAAAATAGCCGCCGGCCTCGGCGCTGCCCAGCCGCAGCGAGACCGCCGCCATGAAAAAGGCCAGCACCAGGCCGGCCCCCGCGTAATACGGCAGGCCGCGCGGGGTGCTGAGTGGCTCCTTGCGCAGCAGCAGGCCGGGCTTGAACCCCTTCAGGCGGTAGAGCGGCAGAAACGAGAAAATGCCCACCACCAGGACCCCGAAAACCGCGCCCTCGGCCACCGCCCGCCACGGCACGCCGGGTGTCAGGCCCGCTGGCAGGAGATCCGCGAAAAGCACGGGCATCAGCGGCTGCAGTCCCAGGCCGAGGCCGATCCCGGCGCCGGTGCCGGCCGCGCCGAGCACGGCCACCATGGCCAGGAAGTGGCGGGCGATAAAGCCGCCAGTGGCCCCCAGGGTTTTGATGATGGCGATGGTGGCGATGTTTTCGCGGATCAGGGCGCTCAGGCTGCTGTAGATCCCGAAACCTGCCAGCATCAGGGTGAAGATCCCGATCAGGTTGAGAAAAAAGATCAGGTTGTCAAAAAAGCGTTTGACCCGCGAGGGCGCGGAGCGGAAGGTGTCCACCCGCTCCTGGTCGGCCAGGGCCCGATTGCGCAGTTCGGCCGCGACCTTCTCGGCGTCTGCGCCCGGTCCGAGTTTCAGCAGGAGACGGTGTGAAACCCGGCTGCCCTTCTGGACCAGGTCGAGAGCCGTCAGGTCCTCCAGGGCGACAAAAACCCGGGGGCCGAGCGCAAAAAAGCTCACCGGCCGGTCGGGCTCGGAGAGCACCACGTCGCTGATCGTAAGCGTTGTTTCGCCCACCTGCAGCGGGTCGCCGATTTTCAGCTGCAGGCGGTCCAGCAGGGTCTGCGCGACGATCACTGCGCCCGGCCTGAGGGCGGCTTCAAAGGCGCGCCCGGACTGCAGCCCGATCCGGCCGTAGAAGGGGTAGCCCGGACCGGCCACCTTGATCTCGGCCAGCAGCGAGGCGTCGCCGCCGGCGGTGCGCACCACGGAGTAGAACTCGTAGACTTCGGCCGCGGCGGCTTCGCTTTCGCGCGTCATGGCGGTCACCGCGGCGGCCAGGGGCTCCGAGATCGGAAAACGGGACTGGATGATCACGTCGGCGCTCTGCAGCTTGCGCAGGTCATGCAGCAGGGCGGTCTGGACGTTTTCAAAAAAACCGCCCAGGGCCACCAGGGTCACCAGCGAAAGGGCCGCGCAGAGCACGAAGACCGCCGCCTGCCGGCGCGAGCGGACCAGCTGGCGCCAGAT
>JAABRJ010000463.1 GCA_011390985.1 Desulfobacteraceae bacterium | reverse complement strand
GGAGGTCCAGCCGCAGGTGGCCGCCGCGGACCGTCAGGTCCAGGCGTTCCAAGGTGGCGCAGGACGGCAGGCAATCCGGTTTTTGCAGCAGGCGGGTTTTGAGCTCCTCCAGCAGGGGCGCCGGAGGAAACCCCGACGGCTGGGCCTCGGCTCGAACGGCAGCCGCGGGCAGCACCACCCCCAGCAGCAGCCCCGCGACCATCGAACGGGACCATTTTTGAAGATTCAGCCGCTGCTGCCAGAAGCGCCGGTCGATCAGAGCGATGCACAGCCCCGCAAGGCAAAAGACGCGCAGAAATGCCAGCGCCAGGTTGGCGCCGGGCGGTAAGAGCCACAGGCGAATTTCCTGGGAAGCGGCCACCGGGCCGTTCCAGCGCAGCGCGAAGGTGCGCCACTGCCAGGCGGGCACCCCTGGACCGGTCTGAATCAGGGCCTGAGGCTCATCTGCCGCGGAACTTTCCTGCTGCACGCTGCGCGGGACTGTCTTTTCGGCCGTCGTCGCCTGCTGTTTGCCGGCCCGCGGGGTTTCGCCGCTTTTCTCCACCCGGGAAGAGAAATCAGCCGCATCCATCATCCGGACGCGGTCGGTGGTGGGCCCGTCATGGTCGGCCAACTGCGGATAAAGCCCGCCGCGGACCTGGCTCACCATGAACGGCAGCGCCAGCACCACCAGCACCAGGGCCGCCGCCAGCAGCCAGGCACCCACCAAGCGCGACCCCCATCCCGCCGGCATCACCCGCAGCAGCGCCAGGGCTGCCAGCAGGTTCAGCCAGACCAGCCGCGGGGCGCCTGGCTCGTGGTAGGTCAGGATCATCGTCGCCAGTGCAAGCCCGCCCCAGCCCCAGCCGCGCAGCTTCAGAAATGACAGCGCCACGATCAGAACCAGGAAAAAATCCAGCAGCGTCCAACGCTGGAGCCAGGTGCCGGTGATCTGATCGACGCCACCCGCGCCCAGCAGCCGCCAGCCAGGCGGCAGGTTGAGGGTCGCGCGAACGTCCTGGAAGCCGTGGTCCCAGCTTACGGCGACGAGCCGGCCGCCGGGGCCCTCGAGACGTGAGACCGCGGTCAGGTCCAGCTGCCCGCGACGAAGGCTGACGCCCGGTTTCTGGTCGGGTCCCTGGGCCGTGATCAGGCGATCCTCGCCGTCCACCGTCACCCGGCCCAGGGCGGCGGGCGGATTCATGGCCAGATACCACTGCCGGCGCATGCTGCCGGTGATCCGGTCCTCGGCCGTCAGCCCCCCGCCGTCGAAATCCAGCCACCAGGTGCGCGCCAGGCTCAGGCGGTCCGGGGCAGGCTCCGGATCACCGCGCCGGGTTTCGGTGATGGAAAGGACGGTGCCCGCATCGATCACGAAGGCCGGCAGGCGCTGCCATTCGGCGGGCAGTTCGGTCTGCCCCGGATCGATCCCGTCGGCCCCCGCGAGGTCCACCAGGCGCAGATCCGGCTGGGCTTCAAACGCCCAGATTTCGCGCCCGTGGGTGCCGGCCAGCGGGCCGATGGCCGCCACCGGGCCCTGAAAGCGGGCTTCCAGGCGCAGTTCCCATTTGCCCGGCCGCACCTGCACCGTCAGCCGCCCGTCCTCCCGAAAACGCGCCGGCAGCGGGCTTGAAATCGCCATCGGGACCGTCTGGGGCGGCAGCAGCCCGGCGAGTGCGACCTCACGCGCGCGACCGGAGACGTTCAACTTCAAAAGGGTCGTCAGACGCATGGGGATTTCGTCCGTCAGGCGCCGCAGCAGCGTGACCCCGAGTTGGTCCTCGCGGTCCAACCGATCCGCCTCGCGCGCCAGCCACAGGCGCCCCTCGCCGTCCACCAACGGAAACGCCACCGGTCGTCCGGCGACCGTCAGCCGCACCAGCCCGACGACCGCCGGGAGCCGGAGGGTCTCGGGATGTTCGCGCCACTGGAAGCGGCCGGCCACGGTGTGGCTGCCGGCCGCGACCATAACCGCCGGCCGGCCATCGCGGGCCAGGACCGGCAAGGACTTTCCGTCCACCGTGACCGCCTGCGGCCACCGCGCCGGGTCCCCGGGAAGCGGCAGCCAGCCCTCGGCAAACAAAACCCACGCCTGGCGAAACCGCCCTTCGGTCGCCAGAACCTCGATCTCCAGCGGGCCGGGCCAGGCGCAGTGGCGGCTGCCGTCGTCAAATGCCGGCGGGCAGCCTTCCGCCTCGAGTCCGTGCAGCACCCACGGCACCCAGGGTTCCAGTGCGGGAGGCACCGCGATCCGGCCGGGTTTTGCGGCGGCCGCCTGCGAGGCCGCCGCCAGCAGTGCCACCGCGACGGCCAGCAGCCGCATCCAGACGAACAGGTTTTTGGACATCTCCCCTCCTTTTGGCGATTTAAGTTTCGGAAGGATTTCTTATCGGTCCCGGTCGTGCCCCGGTAAAACCACGACGACCCCTGCGGCCGCCTTCCAGGCGCTTGTTGCCAGACGATGTGGCCTAAATTTTTCCCGGGGCACTTGGGTTTGACAGCTGCGGGCAAATGTGAAAAGAGCATTCTGATGAAACCGGAGAGCCGCAAAACCAGTCACCGCGTCTTTTTCGAAAGCGCCGCGCGCATGGCCGCGATCCCCGCGCAAAGCGTGCACCTGGTGGTCACCTCGCCGCCCTACCCGATGATCGCCATGTGGGACGAGATCTTTACCCGCCTGGCGCCGGGCGCCGGAAAGGCGCTGGGGTGCGCAGACGGCTGGAAGGCCTTCGAAGAAATGCACCGGGTGCTGGACCCCGTGTGGGACGAAGTCGTGCGTATCCTTGTGCCCGGCGGGCTGGCCTGCATCAACATCGGGGACGCCACGCGCACCCTGGGCGGCATTTTCCGGCTGTACCCCAACCACGTCCGGATCTTGGAGGTTTTTCAGCGCAGGGGGCTGTCGGTGCTGCCGACCATCCTGTGGCGCAAGCAGACCAATGCACCCAACAAGTTCATGGGTTCCGGCATGCTGCCGGCCGGGGCCTACGTAACCCTCGAACACGAGTACATCCTGATCCTGCGCAAGGGGCCGCCGCGGCGGTTTACGACCCCTGCCGAAAAGCAGGTCCGGCGCGAGAGCGCGTTTTTCTGGGAGGAGCGCAACGCCTGGTTTTCCGACATCTGGTTTGATCTCAAAGGCGCCCGCCAGAAGCTGCCCCCCGGTGAAAGTCGCATGCGCAGCGGGGCCTTCCCCCTGGAGCTGGCCCACCGCCTGGTGTGCATGAATTCAGTCCAGGGGGACACCGTCGTGGACCCCTTCCTGGGTACCGGGACCACCCTGCTGGCCGCCATGGCAACGGCGCGCAACAGCATCGGGTACGAGTTCAGCCCGGAGTTCGCCCCCCTGATCGGGGCCCAGGCGGCAGAGATCCGGGAGGTCGCCAACGCCCTGATTGCCCAGCGTCTGGAGACCCACGTGGCCTTTGTGGCCGCTCACACCGCGCGCAAAGGCCCGCCCAAACACACCAGCCGCCACTACGGCTTCCCGGTGGTGACGCGCCAGGAAATCGAGTTGTGCCTGCACCCCCTGGCGGCGGTCGAGGCCTCCACCGAAAATTTTTTTGTGGTGCACTACGGCGCGCATCCGCAGGCAGCTGCGGTCGAAGCCATACCCCCGGTGTCCGTAAAAAAGGGTCGCGCAAGAACCCTGCCGGGGTTTGCCTGACCCCCCCTGCGGCCGCCGACATCACGGAGAGGAAACATGCGCAAAAAAGTGCTGGTTCCCATTTCGGACGGCGTTGAGGAAATCGAAGCCGTCTGCATCATCGACGTCCTGCGGCGCGCCGGCGCGGAGGTGACCGTGGCCGCCGTCAACACCCTGGAAGTCACCGCCGCGCGCGGCGTCCGGCTGGTGGCCGACTGCCGGCTGGAGGACTGCGCGGGGGAGCGCTTCGACCTCATCGCCCTGCCCGGCGGGCTGCCGGGCGCCGAGCACCTGCGCGACTGCGCGGTTCTGACCGCCCTGCTGCGGGACCAGGCGCAGCAGAATCGTCTTTATGCCGCCATCTGTGCCGCTCCGGCGGTGGTCCTGCAGCACCACGGGCTGCTGGCCGGCCGGCGGGCGACCTGCCACCCGGCCCTCGCCGATCGGCTGGACCCCGCAGCGGACCCCGGGGCGCGCGTGGTCGTGGACGGCAACTGCGTCACCAGCCAGGGACCGGGAACCGCCCTGGAATTCGCCCTGGAGTTGGTGGCGCGGCTTTTCGGGCCCGAGAGGGCCGAGGCCGTGGCCGGCCCGATGCTGGCCCGCAGGCAGCCCGGTGGGTTCTCAGAGACCTATGACGCCTGAAGAACGCCTGACCATCATTCAGCGCTACATCGCCAAGATGCCGCCCCTGCCCGCGACGGTCACCAAGGTCCTGGCGATCTGCAATGACCCCAACGCAACCCCGGCCGACCTCAACAAGATCATCAGTCTGGACCCGGTTCTGATGGGCAAGGTCCTGCGGCTGATCAACTCGGCCTATTACGGTCTGGTGCAGGAGATCACCTCGCTGGTAAGGGCCATCATCATGCTGGGGATCAACACGGTCAAAAATCTGGTCCTCAGCACCGCCGTGCTCGGCACCCTGGGCAATCGCCGCGATTTTCAGGCCCTCAACATGGACGATTTCTGGCGCCACTCGCTCAGCGTCGGGGTGGCCTCCAAGCTCATCGCCCGCAAGCGGGGGGCGCCCCGCAACCGGTTGGAGGAATATTTCATCGCGGGCCTGCTCCACGATCTGGGCAAGATTCCCCTCAACAACCGGTTTTCAAAAGACTACGAGGAGGTCATCCACCGCTCCCGCAGCGAGGGGTTGCCCCTTTTCGCGGCCGAAAAGGCTTTCTTCGGCATCGACCACGCCGATGTCGGCCGCCTGATCACCGACAACTGGCAGCTTGGCGCGGACATCAGCGACACGCTCTTTTTCCATCACGCGCTGGAAGAGGTCGAAAGCAGCAACAGCGAAATCATTTTCTCGGTGGCGCTGGCCGATTACTATGTAAACGTCAAAGGGCTCGGGTTTTCAGGCAACTGCTGTCCGCAGCGCGTCGCCGATGAGATTTTAAGCGACCTGGACATCACCCTGGACTACCTCGACAGCGTCGAGCAGGAGGTCAAATCCGAAATCGACCGGGCCCTGGTGTTTCTGAGAGTGGCGGGATAGGCGGTCGCGGCCGCCAAGGAGATCCGCATGCAGGTGCGATTCTGGGGGGTGAGGGGCTCGGTGGCAAGCCCGGGCAGGGATACCGTCGTTTACGGCGGCAATACGGCCTGCCTGGAACTGCGCCTGAACGGCAGCGATCGGGTGATCATCATCGACGCCGGCTCCGGCATCCGCGGCCTCGGGGCGCATCTCATCAGCAGCCGCAGCGGCCAGATCGAGGCGGAAATCTTTCTGACCCACACCCACTGGGATCACATCATGGGGTTTCCCTTTTTCGATCCCATCTACCGGCCGAACACCCGCCTCAAGGTTTACGGGCCGATTACCTACGAAGACGACACCCTGGACCGGATCGTGGGCGACCAGCTCAGTTACCGCTACTTTCCCGTACGCCACAGCGAACTGTCGGCCGCCATCAGCTATCATCAGCTGCGGGAAGGGGAGATGCGCTTCAGCGACGGCCTGCGGATCAAAACCAAATATCTCAACCACTCCCTGCTGTGCCTGGGCTACCGTTTCGAGTTCGACGGCAAGGTGCTCTGCACCGGCTACGATACCGAGCCGTTCCAGAATGTGTTCAGCGACGACCCCGATTCCCCCGGCTATGACCCGGTGGTCTGCGAGGAAGGTGCGCAGGCGGTGGCGGATGCCAATGCGGCCCTGCTGGGATTTTTCGACGGCGCGGACCTCCTCATCCATGACGCCCAGTATACCCTCAGCGAATACGCCGGCGGCAAGAGCGGCTGGGGTCACTCCCCGATGGAGCACGCTATTGCAACCGCACAGGCGGCCGGGGTAAAAAAAGTGGTCCTTTTCCACCACGATCCCGACCGCCGCGACGACGAGCTGCAGGCGCTGGAGGACAGGTTCCGCGCCGCCCGGCAGCCGCACGGGGCGCCCGAAATCCTCGTGGCCCGCGAAGGGATGCTCCTGAAGGTCTGACCCTGGGCCATCACGGCATCAGAAAGATAAAGTCGGCGACCGCGGCATCGCTGCGCTCCGGTGCGATGTTGCCCGGCACCTCCGGCAGGATCACCACCGCCGGAAGCCCACCATAGGCCTCCACCTGGGCCGGGATGCCCCGCTTCCAGGCATGACCGATGCCGGTCAGAATCACCATCCGGGCATCCGGGCGCCCCTGGAGATATTCGATCGCATGCAGGGCCATGCTTTTGTCCCATACCAGCTGGGCCTCGCAGAAATTCGTGAAGTCCATGCGCCCATGGGCATGGGTCCCGAAAGCCTGCCGGATGTAGGCCATGTAGGCGGCGTCCACCTCGCAGGTCACGGCCGCCGGCAGTTGACCACGCTGGGCGGCCGAAAGCGACTGGAACCCGCCGCGTGCGACCTGCCGGGTGATATCGGCGGCGACGTTCAGGCCCACGAGGGGCAGCCCGTGTTCCCGGGCATAATCAAACACCGGCCGGTAGGCTGCCCAGGGGTAGTTCCAGTTGCGGTAATAGGCCTTTTCAAAATCCGCCGGCGAAATCTCGCCGGCCACCCAGCCGTCCAGGTCCGCCTGGCTTTCACGCCGGAACATCTCCAACCCTACGGCCACTGGAACGCCGGCGGCATCCAGGGCCGCGATGACCTTGCGCTGCATTTCATGATGCAACGGTTCGCTGTGCTGTTCACCGACCACCACCAGGCGTTTCGACAGCAGCTGCGGCAGGGCCTCTTCGAGGGTCACGGTCACCCTGCGGTTGAGATCGTAGAGCCGATCCACGGCCGCTGCCGGCACTGCCGCCAGCAGCCAGCAGAGGGTCAGAGCGAGAGAGGTGCGCTTAAAGGGCATCGCCACTCCTTTCAGGGTTGTCGGATTTCAGGGCCAGGTTTGCACCAACGGGGAGCGCGCGACCGGCCAGGTGCCCTTTGCCTGATTGGCGCCGTCCGTAAAAACCAGGTAACTGGTCTTGCCGTAGTGGGTGATCTTGCGGGCCGCCAGGGCCGCATTGCGGGGTGCGAGGGGCAGGAAAACGGCCACCACCGCCGCCGCGGCCCGGGGGTGGGGCCAGACCGCGAAGAGGGTATCGGCCCCGTCGGTATAGCGCCGCCCGGCGACGGCAAAGCCACCGGGATCGAGCGCCAGTTCGGGCGGCCGCCCGGCCAGCAGGCCGTCCGGCGGCGCGGCCCCGACCCACAGCACCGATCGGTTGCGCCCGAGGTCCGCGCTGAACGCCGCGGCCCTTATCAGCTGCGGCTTTTGCAGCCCGAGGGACCTCACCAGGAGGTCCGCGGCGGCCTCAAGCTCTGGCACAACGGCGTCCGGCAATACCACCAGCACCTGTTCGGCGGCTTTGAGGGTGTTGACGGTCGGCGGAATTTCTTCCGCCGCCAGCCGCCGAAACAGGTCGCAAGCAGGGTCGGCGGCCAGGCTCAGGGGGGGCTCGGCCACGGAAAACGAAAAGGAGGCGGCGGCGCCGGTCAGCGTCAGGCGATAGGTCGCGTGAGCGGTTGCCGTGAACACGGTCAGGGGAACATCCAGCTGGTAATATGGCGGTGTTTGAGTCAGGGCCCCGGCCACCTGGTAGCCGTTTTGCACCGGCTTCAGGGTGACGTTCGCCAGCGCCAGCTGCGGCCCGCCGCCGCGCAGCACCCACTGGTCGAAAAAGGCCCCCAAGGGCCGCCCGCACTGTTTTTCAAAAACCGCCCGGAGTTCGTCCCACCCGGCACGGCGAAAACGATAGGTCTGATAGAAGTCCCGCAGGGCCCGGTTGAAAACGGCATCCCCCACCTGCCCGCGCAGCATGTGGAACACGAAGGCGCCCTTGTCGTAGCCCACCGTCTTGGACAGCGGGTCGACCCGCTGGGTGAAGCGCGACAGGGCGAACTCCCGGTCCGGCCGGGCCAGGGTGGCGTAACTGCGCAGCAACTCGCGGCGGTATTCACGGGCCGCCTCGGGCCCCTCCAGCTCTTTGTAATAGTAGTCGGCCACGTAGGTGGTCAGGCCCTCGCTCCAGTTGCCGCCGCGGGGGTCCACATAGACCCCGTTGCCCCACCAGCAGTGGGCGATTTCATGGCCCAGGCTGGTGGCGACGATAAACGGCAGCCGCAGCACCTGCCCCCCCATCAGGGTGTAGCCCGGAAATCCGTACCCGGTGGGAAAAAAGTTTTCCACAACGGCGAACTGCGGGAAGGGGTATGGGCCGAAACGGTCCTGGTATAGTGCCATGAACTCCAGGCTGGCGTCGAGGTAGGCATCCGCCAGATCCAGGTTCGGGGCGAAGAGATAAACCGCTGCGCTGAGACCGCCCGCCGATCGGCGCTGCACCCGATAAGGGCCGGCGGAAAGCGCCAGGCCCTCGAGGGGCTGGTCGATCTGCCAGCGGGACAGGCTGCGGCCCTCACGGGTCTCCGCCCCCAAATCGCGGCCGGCGGTCACCGCCAGCGTTCCGGGGGGTGCGCTGACCGTCAGCTCGAAGGTGTCCGCCCGGCCCGGCACCCGGGGATACCAGCCGGCGCCGGCCAGCAGAAAGGTGCCGTCAGGGGAAATACTGCCGCTGACGCCGTAACCCGGGTTGTCGGTGTTGGCGGGCAGCACCGGCACCGGGTCGTCGAAGACCGCCGTGTACTGGATCGCGACCTCCAGAACCCTGTCCGGGTCGGCACCCTTCAGCGGCACCCGCAGGCGCCCGCCGCTGAAGTCAACGGCAAGCGGGCGGCCGTCGACCCGCACGGCGGTCACCGCGGCGCGTGGGGAAAGCACAAAGGTCAGTGCGCGGGCGCCTGCCGCTGACAGCTGAATGCGGTCCTCGGCTGTCAACAGCTGCCGGTCGGGCACCAGGTGAACGCTCAGGCGATGGTGCAGGCTGGTCGCCAAAGCCACCGCCGGTAAAAGTCCCGTCAGGAAAAAAAGGAGCATCGCCAACAGGCGCATGGGGGTTGTTGCCATCCGCAAAAGCCTCCACCTCGACGGGCCGCAGGGCCACCCACGGCCGTCTATTTCACGGAACCCAGGAAGTCACGGTACAATGAAATGGTTTGAACCGGCTTTTCAAGATAGGGCATATGACCGCAGTTGTCGATGATCTCCCCCCGGCTGCGGGGAATTTCTGCGACAAAGCGCGCCAGGCTGGCCACGGGCAGGACCTGGTCCTCACGCCCCCAGACCACCAGGGTCGGAGAAGCGATCTTTTCCAGGCGGCCCTCCAGCAGACCCATCCCCCCGTTCACCATATCCGCGAGAATTTTGAGGTACAGATCATGGGCGTGGCTGTGTCGCTCAACCAGGTGGCGCCGGATCGGGGTGGGCACCCAGGGCGGACGATAAAAGACCAGCCGCATGAAATCTTCGAACTCATGGAGGGTGCGGAAGAGCAGCAGCATGCGGCCCTCCCGTTCATAAACCTGCTGCAGCTTCCCGGGAGTGGGCGGCAGGATTCCGGCAGGCGCCATCAGCAGGAGGCTTTTGATCTTATCCGGGTGATCGGCGGCATAGTAGGCCGCGACATAGCCCCCCATGGAGGCCCCCGCCAGGTGAAAGCCTTCAAGCCCCAAGGCCTGGATAAACCCCTCGAGCCGGGCGACCTGGCTGGGGATGTCGTAGGCCAGGGACGCCTTGCGGGTGGATTCACCGAATCCCGGCAAATCCGGCACGATCAATCGGTAGCGGCTGCTCAAAGCGCTTAAAAACACGCCGAAGTGGTCCTTGTCGGCGCCAAAGCCGTGCAGCAGCACCAGGGGGTCGCCTTGCCCCCCGGAAAGGTACGACCAGTCGAGGCCGTCCACTGTCACCGTCGCCGGCCGCAGGCCGGCGCGCCAGCGGCTGACGAAAACCGCGCTGTCGTAAACCCAGCCGGGAAAAAATAAAAAGATGCCCGCCAGCCATATCGCCAGCAGAGCGACCAGCGCAATGCCGAGTTTGAAAAGTTTGGCCATGCCCGCCTCCGCAAAGGGGATCTCCACAGGAAACAACGACTTAGTCTAACCCCCCGGCTCAGAAATAAAACCTCATTTTAAGGGGCTGCTGCGGTTTGCGGCAGGCCCGCGATCCACACCGCCCCTGAGCAGCGCCGCAGCCTGAGAAGCCGTCATCAAACCGTTTTCGGCTGTTTTTGCAAGCCCGCGGCCGGGGAATTTGCAGTTTCGCCGCAACGTGTGGTAGATAGGCGCGACCGTTGAAGGCATCCCGAAACAGGCCGCCACTCGCCCTGGAGGCGGACATGCAAAACGCCTCATGCCCCAAGCGGGTGCACCGCAGCATGGCGCTTGTCCTGAAATCACCTGAATACCGCCTTTTACGCGCCCGTCAGCGTTTGGCAAAGACCGCGTCGGCCGCTGGGCAGTGACCGACTCTGAACTGAAAAACCCGAGCCTGGCGATCCCCATGCCATCCCCCGCCCCCATGACGCTCTCGCCCCTGCACGTTTGGCTGCTGGCCGCTCGGCCGCGAACCCTGCCGGCCGCCGTCGCCCCCGTCGCGGTGGGCAGCGCCCTGGCCTTCGCCGCCGGGCAGTTCCGGTTCGCTCCGGCCGTGGCGGCCCTGATCGGCGCGCTCCTGCTTCAGATCGGGGTCAACCTGGCCAACGACTATTTTGATTTCCGGGCGGGGATCGATACGCCCGACCGCCTGGGGCCGCTGCGGGTGACCCAGAGCGGCCTGCTGGCGCCCGAATCGGTCAGGCGCGGCATGATCGCAACCTTCTGCCTGGCGGGGGTGGTCTGTCTCTACCTGATCGCGGTGGCCGGCTGGCCCGTAATTCTCGTCGGAGTGTTTGCGATCCTCTCCGCCCTGGGTTACAGCGGCGGCCCCTACCCCCTGGCCTCGCACGGCCTGGCGGATTTCTTCGTGTTCCTCTTTTTCGGACTGGTGGCGGTGGGCGGCACCTTCTACGTTCAGGCGCTCGAACTGAACGCCCGGGTTTTCTGGGCCGCGACGCCCGTGGGGCTTCTGATCACCGCGATCCTGGTGGTCAACAACCTGCGGGACATCGCGACCGACGGCCGCAGCGGCAAGCAGACCCTGGCCGTGCGGCTGGGTCCCCAAGGTGCGCGCCTGGAATATGCCCTGCTGCTGGCCGCCGCCTATGCCGTGCCGGCGGCCGGATGGCTGGCGGGCGAAATTCCTTTCTGGGGGCTGCTGTGCTTTCTTTCTTTCCCCCGCGCCCTGCGCCTGATCCGGCGCATCGCCAGCGCCCATGGCGCAGCCCTCAACCCCGTGCTGGGGGCCACCGCCACCCTGGCGCTGGGGTTCAGCCTGCTGCTGGCCTTCGGGCTGATCCTGCCGGCATGAAGCGGCCCCATGACTGCGTAGTCTCCGACAAAGTCCCCCCCCGTGAGAATTTTTTGGGAGCGCCTTCGGTGCTCCTTTGGCTTGCAACCGGCGCGGCACGGCGGCCGACTCTCAGCCTCCCACCGTGCGGTGTTGGTAAAGCTCCTCGATGTCCGCCGGGTGAAAAAGGTACCGGCTGCCGCAGTAGTGACAGCGCATTTCCAGGGGAAAGGGCCCGTTTTGGCGGATGTCGGCCAGTTCAGCCGCCGGCAGCATGCCCAGCACGTTGCGGGTTTTTTGACGGCTGCAGTGGCACATGAACTCCACCCGGTAATCCCCCAGAAACTGCGGCTTGAGCGCCCCAAAGGCCTCGGTCACAAGGCTTTTGGGCTCCCGTCGGGCATGGAACGCCGCCCCCAGCGAGGGCATCGCCGGTACCTGCTGCTCGAGGCGCGCCATGGCGTCCTGATCGGCCCCGGGCAATGCCTGCAGCCAAAGACCGCCGGCGCCCGCGACTTCCCCTTCCTGATCGAACTGGATGCTGAG
>JAABRJ010000462.1 GCA_011390985.1 Desulfobacteraceae bacterium | reverse complement strand
CCACATCCGCGGTTTCGAAATTATAGCCCGACTGCTCGACCTCCTGCTGGTGGTGAACGTCCCCGTAGGAAATCGTTTCGTTCCAGCGCAGGTCATAGACGTTATCGATGCCCTGCAGGTACATGGCGATGCGCTCGAGGCCGTAGGTCAGCTCCACCGACACCGGATAGAGCTCGATGCTGCCGGCATGCTGAAAATAGGTAAACTGGGTGACCTCCATGCCGTCCAGCCAGACCTCCCACCCCAGGCCGGAGGCGCCCAGGGTGGGGGATTCCCAGTCATCCTCCACAAAACGGATATCGTGCGCCAGCGGGTCAACCCCTAAAACCTTGAGGCTCTGCAGGTAGAGCTGCTGAACGTCCGGCGGGGAAGGTTTCAGAATCACCTGGAACTGGTAATAGTGCTGCAGCCGGTTGGGGTTTTCGCCGTAGCGTCCGTCGGTCGGCCGCCGCGAGGGCTGCACGTAAGCGACCTTCCAGGGCTCCGGGCCCAGGGCCTTGAGGAGCGTTGTGGGGTGAAAGGTCCCGGCGCCGACTTCCATGTCGTAGGGCTGGACCAGGACGCAGCCCTTGCGGGCCCAGAATTTCTGAAGCGATAGAATGACATCCTGAAAATACATGATACCTTCCTTAGGCCTTGATAAGGGTCGCGGCAAAAAAACAATTCCCCATCCTGCTGGTCTTTTGGTCCTTCTCGGGGTCCGCCGCCGGGGGCGTCAGCTGCCGGGCGGCCCTCTCCACCCCCCGTTTTCGGGGTCCGGAGCTTCAACCGCCACCCCGCGGGTGTCGATCCGGGGCGGCAGCAGTCTGGCATCGGCAACCGCATCCAGGATCCGGCGCCACACCGGCGCCAGCCGTTGGATGGCCGCCTGCGGGCCCAGCGCCCAGAGACAACCGCCGCCGCCGGCACCGGTAAAGCGGGCGCCGCAGCGGGCGTCGATGGCAGCGGCAACCAGTTTTTCGCCGGTGGGGTCCAGAACCTCCGGGGTCAGCTCCTGCCGGACGGCCGTTTCACGGTTCATGGCATCCGCCGCGGCCTCGAAATCGCGGGCAAACAGTGCGGCGGCGAATTGGCGCGTCAAGGCGGCGATCTCCTCCCAGCTCGCGCGCTTCTCGCCGGCCAGAAACTGCCGGACCCAGCGGCCGTTGACATCCTTGGATTCATGGGGCACGCCGCAATAAGCCACCAGCAGGTGATCGGCCAGCGCTTCAGCCCCCGGCGCGGGGGGCAGCGCCTCCTTGCGAAAGGCCGGTTCCCCGAAACCGGAGAGCCAGTGCCAGACGTTGACCCCGCCAAAGGCGGCGGCCAGCTGGTCCTGAACCCCGCAGGGGACCCCGGCGACACTGGCTTCGATGGCATGGGCCAGCAAGGCGATTTCCCGGCGGGAAAGCCGGCGCTTGGCCCCTGCCCGTTCAGCGGCGGCCTGCAGGGCGGCCACTAAAGCCACGGCAGCCGCCGAGGACCCGCCGAGGGCGCTGCGGGGCGGGGATGCCGAGTCGATCCGGATGTGAACGCCATCGGCATCAAAAAAAGCCGCAATGGCAAACATCAGCCCGAGGGGGTGCCGAAAAGGCGCCCGGTTGGTCGGGAAAACCGCACTCTCAAATCCCCGCGAAGAGACCTTCACCTGCCCCTCGGAATACGGCTGCAGATCGACGCGGGTGCGCAGCGCCATGGCGAGGTTGACGGTGCAGGGTGCATGCCGCCGCAGCGGCAGATGGAAGGTGCTGATGTCCAGGGTCCCCCCCATGTCGATCCGGCAGGGGGCCGAGGCGCTCAGCGGTTGTGCGGCAAGCACCTGATGCAGGCTCGAGAGCATCGCGGCTTCTCCGCTTTCATCGAATTTCCCGCAGAAACTTGAGGCTCCGCGGGATCTTGCCCAGGTGATAGGGCACAAAGGTTTCCAAAAACGCGGTGCTTTCCGCCACGGCGGCCGGTGAGAAGCGCACCCGCCGGGCCTGGGACAAACCACTGCAGCTGAGCCACTGGAGCAGTTTGAGGGTCCCCTTGGTCAGCTCATCGAGACGGCCGCCGGCGCCGCCACAGCGGCCGCAGACCGCCCCGCCCCGTGCGGGGTCTATCCGCAGCCCCCGGCTCTCGAGCTGCTCCAGCTGACAGCCGCAGGCACAGCAGGCGGTCAGCTCCGGCAGAAACCCGGCAAGCGCCATGAACCGCACCTGAAACAGAAGATTCAAGACCGCCCCATCGGCTGCATCGTTGCCGTCGAGTTCGGTCAGCACATGCGCCAAAAGGTTGAAAAGCGCCGCGTTGGCCACGTTTTCTTCCATCCACAGGTAGATCAGCTCCGCCCAGTAACTGGCATAGGCGGTTTTCCTGAAATTTCCGCGGATGCCGGCGTAAGGCTGTTTCAATTCCGCCTCCTGCAGGACCGGCAGGCCGCGACCTGCCGAGCATTGCAGCTGGAGCAGCGAAAAGAGTTCGAGCACCCCGGAAAAGCGCCGGGTGCTCTTTTTGGCGTATTTGGCAATGATCGAAATTTTTCCACGCTCCAGCGTGAAGCAGTTGAGGATCAGGTCAAAGTCGCCATGCTGGATGCGCCGCAGGGTGATGGCAGGGGTGGAAAAGAATGCCATTTCAGATGCCCAGAAGGATGGTTGAAATCTGGAAGTAAAAGAACACGCTGATGATATCGATGGCAGTGGTCACAATGGGGCCCGTGGCCACCGCCGGGTCGATGTTCAGGCGGGCAAAGAACATGGGCACCAGGGAGCCCACCAGCGCCGCGACCGACATGGAAGACAGCACCGCCAGGGCCACCGCCAGGGCAAAGCTCAGCCGGCTGTAGCTGACCTGTGCGACCCCGCCGATCAGCAGACCGTAAAATACCCCCAGCATTCCTCCGATGACCAGCTCCTTGAATACAACCGTGCGGATGTCGCGCACGCTCAAACGTCCCGTGGCAAGCCCGCGGACCACGATGGTGGAGGACTGGGTACCGATATTGCCCCCCATACCCATGATGACGGGGATAAATGCGGCCAGAAAGGCGAAACGGCTCAAGCTGGATTCAAAATGGTTGATGACGTAAAAGGCCACGATCCCCCCCAGGCAGCTGGCAAAAAGCCACGGCAGCCGTGTCCGGGTGCTTTTGGAGATCGACTTGGTTTCGATGAACTCATCCCCCACACCGGCCATTTTGAGGATATCCTCGGTCGCCTCGGCGCGGAAGATGTCGATGACGTCGTCAACGGTGACGATCCCCACCAGCCGATGGGACTCATCGACCACGGGCACGGCCAGGATATCGTAGCGAGCCACCATCTTGGCGACCTCCTCCTGATCCATGTCGGTCTGAACCGAAAAAACATCCGTGGTCATAAAGGCCTTCAGAGGAGTTTCGGGCGGCACCAGCACCAGTTGCCGCAGGGAGCTGACACCCACCAGGTGACCGTTTTCATCGACCGCATAAAGGTAAAAGGGCATCTCCACATCCTGATATTCCTTCTGCAGAGATGCGATCGCCTCGCGGGCGGTACAGTCCTGCCGCAGGGCGATGAAATCGGTCACCATGATACCGCCGGCGGTATCGTCCCGGTAGCTCAGGAGCCCCTCGACCTGGGCCGAGTGCTCCTTTTTCATCTTTTCGAGGATCGCGCTGGAACGCGCCGCGGGAAGTTGTCCGATCAGGTCGGTGACATCGTCGTTGGCCATTGTTTCAAGGATTTTGACGAGTTCATCCAGGTCAAGATCCTCGGTGAGGTCCAGGAAGGTGTCACGATCCAGTTCGCTGAGAATAATCCCTTTTTGCTCACGGTTCTCGATCAGTTCAAAGAGCCGCTGCTGGTGCGCCGGCGACAGGGTCTGAAATACCACCGACAGATCGGCGGCATGGGTTTTTTTGACGATTTTACGCAGGTGCGAGAAGGCGCCGCGTCTCAACAGGCGCCGAATGCTGTCCGCCAGAATTTTGCTTCGATCGCGCTGCATAGCGGTGCTCAGTTAACCCCCACTTCCGTCAGGGCAGCTGCAGGGTGACCACCTGCCCGCTTTTACCGGGGACATTCACAGGTTTGCCGTCAAAGGTCAGTCTCAGGCCCGTTGCGTTGCCGATCAGCAGGTTGAAGCCGCTTTGGCCCTCAAGGGTTACTTTTTGACCGGGCTTGAGCAGGTATTCCACCGGGCGCCGGTTATCGGTGATGACCTTCAGCCACGTTTCCTCGACCGCCAGGACCGCCAGGGCCAGGGGCGGTGCGGGTTTGGGGGCGAGGGCGCTTTTCGGGTTTTCGGGAGCGGCCGCGGCAGGGGCTTCGACAGGCGCCGGCGACGATCCCGCGACGGTTTCGGGCGGGCGGCTCGCGGGCGCTGCCGGCGGCACCGGTTGTTGACTGTCGCCGGCCGCCTCCACTGCCGGTTGCGCTGCCGACACGGTTGGGGCTGCAGGGCGAGCGGCGCGACGCCAGCGGTTGAACCCGAAAATCGACAGGCCGACCAGAACCGCCACCAGGCACAGGACGCCGCCCAGCCGAAACCAGAAGCGGCCCCCGGGCGCTGGGGAAACGGTATCCAACCTGAGGGTGTCGTTGTAGGCCCGGCGGCTGGCGTGGTAGCGGCGGACAGCCTCCCCCGGCTCCGCCCCGATGGCCTGCGCATACGCCTTGAGGTACCCCACCACAAAGACGACGGCCGGCAGCTGCTGATGGTCTTCGCGTTCGATGGCCAACAGGTTATTCATCCCGATTCGGGTCCGGGCGGAAATCACCTCCAGGCTGATGTCCTTCGCCAGCCTATGATCGCGCAGATACTGACCAAAAGCGAATGTGTGATTGTCAAGTGTCATCTTACTGGATGATTTTGATGTGAGCGTGTTTGCGCAATTCCTGGAGCCACTCTGTGAATTTTTGATTCACCACTTCGTCAAAAAGCTTGCTTTCGATTTCGGGGGTGATGGCCTCCAAGGTTTTGCCATCACCTTCGAGGATTTCCTGGACGCTGAAGATCTGGTAGCCGTATTCGGTGTCTAAAATTTGGGAAAATTCCCCTGGCTTGAGGTTCTGGACCGCGGCCTGGATCTGTGGACTCAGATCTTTCAACTCGAATACCCCCAACTCCCCCCCCTCGCTGGCCATCGGCGACTGGGAGTATTGACGAGCCATGGCCTCAAAGGATTCGCCGGCCTTTAATTTCGCGTAGACCGCGGTTATTGTGCGGTAGACCGCCTGTTTTTCCTGCTCGCCGGCCGGGGGCGGCACCTGCATCATGATGTTGCGCAGGTGGTATTTCTTCGGCCCCCCGTATTCACTCCGGTTGCGCTCGTAGTAGGCCTGAACGTCTTCTTTGGTGATCACGATTTTGGACTTGATCTGGCGGTTGACCAGCTTGGTTCGCAGCAGCTGATCTTTGACGCGCTTGCGGTAATCATCGAGGCTCATGCCATCCCGCGCCAGGGCCGCTTGCAGGTCTTCCTGGGTCAGAAAGCGCGCGGCTTTGAGGCGTTCGATGGCGCTGTCGACCTCTTTGTCGGTGACACTGATATCGGCCTTGCGGATTTCCTGGTCCGTCAGCTTCTCGTCGATCAGCTGGTTCAGGACATCCTCGCGGACCTTGAAGAGCATCTGGCGCTCTTTTTCAGCGGTATACCCCATGGTGCCGAGCTTGGTGCGATAAGGCTGGACAGCCTGGTCCAGTTCAACCAGGGTAAGAACGTCGTCGTTGATCACCGCCACAATCCGGTCGACCACCTCCCCACCGGCACCCCTCAGCCCCCAGAGGCAGAGAATGCCGGCGGTCAGCAGCGTCTTGCGCAAAAAAGATCCCAGGGCTCCCACCCGATTGCCATTAAAAGGACCCGTCATGGTGTTTGCAGCGATTGGCATAAGCAGCAACGAGATTCGCTCCGGCTCGCTCAACGCGCTGCGCCGGTGATTTCGCTCCATTGGTTGTGGTTGATCTCAACCGCGTATTTCGCATACAGACCTTTGAGCCAGTCGGTATAAGCCGCCTCTGCTTTTTGTTTGCGAAGAAAACGGATGAGGGCGGTGTCGATCCGGAGTTCGGGCGCCAGCGGGGCGTCGGCGGACACGGCATCACCGGCCGGAGCCTGCTCGCGGGTTGCCAGGTAGGCGGCAATATCCTCCGGCGTGAGTTCGACGGTATCGATCAGACCGGTCTCCACCACCTTTTCGATAATCAGGCGCCGGCGGATGGCTTTTTCCCATGCGGCATAGGGGATCGCATTTTCCAGCAACACCTGCTCAAAAAGCCCCTCAGGATAATCCGCCTTGATTTTCTGGATGGCTGCGGCCAGCTCCTCGGGGCCGACCTCAACTCGCAAGCTCTGGGCTTCTTCCAGGAGAATCAGCTCATCGATCATCTCCTCCAGCAGCCGCAGCTGCGCCTCACGCCGCGCTTCGGCCTCCTGCAGCGCATTGTGGGGGTAAGCGGCCTTGGCGATCTCAAAGGCGCGCTGAAATTCCAGGGAGGTCACGACGCTGTGGCCGACCCGCAGAAGTAAAGCCGGGCGCCGCTCGGCATCACCGCCCTTGCAGGCCCCACATAGAATCGATAGGCAAAAAAAAACGACGGCCAACATCGCCCTATTGAAGCGCTTCCGTCGGTTTCGGGCCACTTTCCCGCCCTCTGACAAATCCGTTTCCAGGGCCGATTGGCCTCCTGAGGTGAGGGCCTCGGACAAAAATCAATTCCCCATCCGGCTGGTCTATTTTCTAGCACGACCCCGGAAAAGAACGACTGACGGACGCACCGCGACTTATTTCAGGCGGTATAAGGCTTTAGGGGTTAACACGCGAGCTGATTTCTTTCAAGATGTTTTTGGTCTGAACCAACAGGCTGTTGGCGGATCCTTTGGTGAGCCGCACTTTCAGGGCCTGATTGGGCGTATACTCGCAGGTCATCTTGTGGTCCGTGACAAAATCGACGATGCCGTAAGGTGTCTTCTGGTGCATTTCGGAAAAGAAAAGCTGCAGTTGCTGTTCCTGCAGGTCCAGACGTCTGACCCCCGCCCGGGCGGCCAGCACCTTCAGCATGATTTTTAACAGGAGGTTGGCGCCGGCCTCCGGCAGCGCACCATAGCGATCCTCCAGCTCCGACTTGAAATCCGAAATGGCCTTCAGATCCGTCATGCGGGCCAGACGACGGTAGGCGGTCAGGCGCTGATCGATATCCAGGATGTAGTCCTCCGGCAGGAAGGCCGACATCGGCATGTTGATCTCGGGCTCCAGGCTTTCCAAAACCGGCTCGCCTTTCATCTCGCAAACGGCGTGTTCCATCAGTTTCAGGAACATGTCGTAGCCCACGGCGGCGATGTGCCCGGACTGATTGGCCCCGAGGATCGTGCCGCCACCGCGAATTTTGAGATCACTCATTGCAATCTGAAAACCGGAGCCCAGATCGCTGTGCTCCATCAGCACCTTCAGCCGTTTTTGCGCATCCCGGCTGAGGGCGCTCTCGCTGGGGATAAAGAGATAGGCATAGGCCTGTTCGTCGGAGCGCCCCACCCGCCCCCGCAGCTGGTAAATCTGCGACAGACCAAAGCGGTCGGCGCGGTTGATCAAAATGGTATTGGCGGCGGGTATATCCAGGCCCGACTCCACGATGGCGGTGCAAACCAGCATGTCGATTTCGCGGTTCATAAACCGCAGCATGACCTGCTCGAGTTCATCCTCGCCCAGCCGCCCGTGAGCGATGTCGAGGCGCACCTCCGGCACCAGGTGTTTCAGGTGCTCAGCGATCTTCTGAATACCGTGGATATTGTTGTGGACAAAAAAAATCTGACCCTTGCGCTGCAGCTCCTTGCGGATCGCCTCGGCCGCGACCGCATCGTCAAACTCCGAAATATAGGTGATGATGGAGCGGCGCTCCTCGGGCGGGGTCGAGATCACGCTGATATCCCGAATGCCGGTAAGTGACAGGTGCAAGGTCCGGGGGATCGGGGTGGCCGTCATGGCCAAGACGTCCACGGTTTTCCTGATTTTCTTCAGCATTTCCTTGTGTTTGACCCCAAACCGGTGTTCCTCGTCGAGAATGATCAATCCCAGGTCTTTGAAGGCAACGTCCTTCTGCAAAAGCCGATGGGTACCGATGACGATGTCGATTTTGCCGGCCGCCAGATCCTGGACGATCTGACGTTGCTCGCGGCTGGAGCGAAACCGGCTGAGGCAGGCAAGCTGGATGGGGTAGCGCTCGAAGCGCTGGGAAAACGTCGCAAAGTGCTGCTCCGCCAGGACCGTGGTCGGCACCAGGACTGCCACCTGCTTGCCCTCGATGACGGCCACGAACGCACCCCGCAGGGCCACTTCGGTTTTACCGTACCCGACATCACCGCAGATCAGGCGGTCCATAGGCGCAGGGCTTGCCATATCCCGCAGGACATCCTCGATCGCTTTGCCCTGATCCGGCGTTTCCTCGTAAGGGAATCCGGCCTCGAACGCACTGAAACGGGCATCCCCGGGCCGGAAGCTGTACCCGTTTTCAACCTTGCGCGCGGCGTAGAGCTTGAGCAGGTCGCCGGCGATTTTCTCGACGGATTTCTTGACCCGCTCCTTCACCTTGTCCCAGGACTTGCCCCCCATTTTGTCCAGCACCGGTGCGACGCCGTCGACGCCCATGTATTTCTGGACCAGGCTCATGCGCTCTACCGGAAGATAGAGTCTGTCGTCATCGCGGTAGCGGATCAGAATGAAATCGTTGGTGACCCCTTCGAGTCGCAGCTTCGCCAGCCCGGCATACTGCCCGATACCGTGCTCATCATGAACCACCAGGTCTCCCTGCTTCAGGTCCTCGAACGACAGCAGTTCGGCGCGTGCGGGGCCGGGTTTCTGGCGGGGTTGTCGGCGGCGGGCGCGAAAAACCTCGTTTTCGGTCAACACCGCCAACTGCTCCGAGGGCCAGACGAACCCGTTGCTCACCTCCCCCCGGCAGATCCATGCAGTGGCCCGGCCCAGGCGGATATCCGGCATTCCCTCGATCACGTCCAGTTTCAGATCGTAGGCACGCAACAGCGACTGGATCCGCCCGGCCTGGGCAGCGGTGCTGCAGACCACCAGGGCCGTATGCCCTGCCTGCTGCTGTGCCCGGAGCCAGTCAGCCACGGGCCTGAAAAGGTTTCCTGACGGCCGGGACTCTTTGAGCTGGATTTCCAGCTCGGCATTGTCCGCCACCCTGAAGGCCATTTCCAGGGTCTTCTCTCCGGCGGAGTCCCCATCGGTCATTACCGCAATGGATTTGAGCTCCAGGGGATGGGTGTCTTGCAGACGGCTGCGGGCTTCCGACCAGCTCAGGCAAAGGCTCTCAGGCGGCACGCACAACCGCCCTTCGCCGCGCGCGGCGATAAAGTTGGCCCGGGTTTGGCTCTCTGCCTCGCGGGCGGCTTTTTCCAGAGCCGCCGGTTCTTCCAACAGAAACAGGGTGTCGGGCGGCAAATAGTCGAAGAGGGTATCCAGGCTGGGGTAAAGAAGGGGCAGCAAACTCTCGATCCCCGGGAAAAGCCCCTCGGTTTTGATCCGCTCCACCACCCTACGGGTCCTGGAAACGGTGCTGCTCTCGGTGGCGGCCAGTTTCCGAATGCGGTTGATAAAGGTTTCGGCGTCGCTCGGTTTGAGTATTGTTTCCCGGGCGGGCAGGATAACCGCTTCCGGAACCGACTGCCGGGTGCGCTGGCTTTCGGCGGAAAAAAACCGGATGGAGTCTACCGTGTCACCGAAAAACTCGACCCTCAGGGGGTCGGGGTACAAGGGCGAGAACACATCGATGATCCCACCGCGCACACAGAAATCCCCGGGTTCTTCCACCAGCGCACTGCGCGTGTAGCCCCCGGCGAGCAGTTTGGCGATCAGGGCATCGCGGTCAATATCCTCTCCGGCCAGCAGCAGCTCGGAAAAGGCCACCAGCTCCCCTTTGGGAATGAGCCGTTGCAGCAGCGCATCGATCGTCGTAACCAGCAGCGGCGGCCGCGAGGTGTCCACCAGCCGGAAAAGCGTCCGAATGCGGGCGGCAGCGGTTTCATTGTGGTAAGCGATAAATTTGTATGGCAGGATGTTGTATGGCGGGAAATAATGGCAAGCAACCGACGCGCGGATCCCGAAGAAATCCAGATCGCGGATTCGTTTTTCGGCTTCCCGACCGGCGGCGACCACCCAGCACAACGGCCGGTTCAAACCCTGATGGAGACGGGCGGCCAGATAGGCGCTTTCGGCCCCCGCCACCCCCAGACAGGTGATGCGCTGACGGTCCCCGACAAGACGGTTTTGAAGGGTTTCAATCGAATATTTTTCTTGATTTTGGCGGACAAACACAGTAGTACCCTGATCCAAACGTGCCGGCGTAGCTCAGCTGGTAGAGCAGCTGA
The DNA here is from genome assembly GCA_011390985.1 of Desulfobacteraceae bacterium. GTDB lineage: Bacteria > Desulfobacterota > Desulfobacteria > Desulfobacterales > JAABRJ01 > JAABRJ01. The sequence goes on along the minus strand of JAABRJ010000462.1, from coordinate 1,590 downwards.
TTCGTAATCAGCAGGTCAGCGGTTCAAGTCCGCTCGCCGGCTCCAGCGCCACCAAAGGGTTCAAGGCAGGAAAGCTTGAGGCCCTTTTTTTTTGGCTGACTTCGAAGGCGCCGGCAACCGCCACTCCCGCAGCCCCGCGGGGTATTCCGGATTTCCGTTGATTTTCGGCTGACATATGCCAAAAAGACCCAAATTACAACCATCCGCCGCCGGCTGTCTTCACCCCCTGACCTCGGACCTTAGTGGCCGTGGCCATAAACACGATGGCCTTCGATGGCCGATTCCTCCCGGCGCGCCTGCGTTGCTCGAAGCTCAAAAAACCAGCAGGATTGGGACTTGTTTTTTGCGAAGGCCCTGACATCATCCCCGACCCCAGCAGGCTTTGGATGGTGGCAGCTTTGCCCGCCGATTTCCTATATCCTTGACATTATTTGTTTTTTACTTTATTTTTTGAACAATTTGCGAAATTCGAAATAAAACCGCCACCTTCGCATGAGCAGCCCCCATCTGATCCCGGCAGCAAGACATGTCTGCCGCTGGCTGGGTTTACGAGGAAAAATTGAACTGCATCGACGCAATCGAGGGAACCGTCAAGCAAATCATCATCCGTATTTTTTACCAGTACCTCACCTTGGGGCAAGACGACACCGAATATATCATGAATGTCAAAGCTGTTGTCGAGGGATCCGAGGAATTTGTTCTAGAAAATACGGATATCATCAGTAGCCCCCAAACCCTGAAAGCCGTGCTCTACGATTTCGCCAGGCTCTTGTGGCTCCAAAACCTGCAAAAAAGCCCGCCTCAAGCTTCTGAGGAGACGCCGGCTGAAAAAGAAAGCGTCTCTGATCAGGATGGCTACTACGAATACTATTACGACCACATCTATCACCATGGCGGATATCCCCGATAGCGCCGGTCCGCCGGGAGCAAGGCGCAGACCAGGCCACCCGCAGCGCTGTGGGGAGGGTCCTGCGGAGCCGTTTTGCCGTTCGGCAGGAGGCAGGCATGACTGAACCTGACGATACCGAACTCAAGAGTGAAATCGAAAAGATCTGCGCAAGGATCGATACGATCATACAGAATATCGAGATTCACTTTCAAGATCCCCCGCCACCGGTTGAAATTCAGGATCAGGGATATCGCCCGGATTGGACGAAAAGATAACGTATTTTAAAAAAAGGCTTGATTTTATTGGGCTACTAAAATACGTCCTCATTACCAAATCGATCAACTTTGGGCTTTTCCAAGTTTTTTTCTCAACAATCTGCTCAGCCCGTGATGCAGTTCAATACTCTATTCCCCGTTTTCCCAAGTGCCCATAACAGGAGGGGCCATGGCATTGACCAAAAACGACATTGTTGCCAAGGTACATGAATTGGGTTTCACAAAAAAGAAGTCGGTTGAAATTATCGAATCTCTTTTGGAAGCCATCAAAAATACACTGGAAAATGAGGATGATGTTCTTATTTCCGGATTCGGCAAATTCTGCATCAAGGGCAAAAACAAGCGCAGGGGGCGAAACCCGGCGACCGGCACCGACCTCATGCTCAGAGAGCGCAAAGTTGTCACTTTCAAATGCTCAGGCAAACT
>JAABRJ010000461.1 GCA_011390985.1 Desulfobacteraceae bacterium | reverse complement strand
TCTGGCTCGCGCGTTGAAAGAACTTCGCCATGGCTAAATCAAAAGGTACCCAGCAGAGCGTTGCGGTTGCCGCCAAACGCAAGAAACTGGTGTTGGGCCGAGGGCTGGATGCGCTCATTCCCGATTTTGAGCCGGTGGCCGGCAGCTCGCCGGATTATCGCCACTGCGCGGTGGACCAAATTCGCCCCAACCGCTACCAGCCCCGGGTCCGTTTCGCCGAAGAGGAGCTGGCCGAGCTCGCCGGGTCAATCCGCACCCAGGGGATTATCCAGCCGCTGCTGGTGCGCCAGGACGAACACGGGTTTGAGCTCGTGGCCGGCGAAAGACGCCTGCGGGCCGCCAGAATGGCAGGGCTGACCGAGGTGCCCGTGGTGGTCAGGGAAATCTCGGATTCTCAGATGCTGGAGTTCTCGATCGTCGAGAACATTCAGCGTGAAAACCTCAACCCCATGGAGGAAGCCGAGGCGTATCACCGGCTGATGACCGCCTTCGATCTGACCCAGGACCAGGTGGCCGCGCGCGTCGGCAAAAGCCGTTCGGCCGTTGCCAACTTCATCCGGCTGCGGCAGCTGCCCGATGAGATCAAAAGCAGCATCACCGGGGGCCAAATCGCCATGGGGCACGCCCGGGCGCTGTTGGGGGCCGAGAATGCCGCCGTGCAGCGCGCGGCCTGGCGCAAGACCATCGCCGAGAAGCTCTCGGTGCGGCAAACCGAAGCCCTGATCAAACGGCTCAATGCGGCCAAAGACCGCCTGCCGCCCCTGCCGGATGCCGCTGGCACCTATTTTCGCGGGGTTTCCGAGGACCTGTCGCGTCATTTCGGCACCAAAGTCGAAATTCGGCATCGGGGCGAAAAGGGAAGGGTGGAAATCGAGTTTTACAGCCTCGATGACCTGGACCAGCTGCTCGGTCGCCTTCGGGGCCGCTGAGGCTGGTCGTCTGCGCGCCGCCCCGTCGGTACTCTCGTTTGGCCCGGGCGCCGCGCGTTTTGCTATCCGCCCCTTTGGATGCGGCGGGCGGGGACACCACCCGAATTGGAGAAACCCCCCCAATAGGCTGCGACGATGGCGATCAGACAAATCGGTGTGATTGACGGGCAGGGCGGTGGCATCGGCAGCGCCATCATCAGGAAGCTCAAGGAGCGGGTGGGCGAGCAGGTGGAAATCATCGCCCTCGGCACCAATGCCATCGCCACCGCACAGATGCTGAAAGCGCGGGCCAACCGGGGGGCGTCGGGGGAAAGCGCCATCGTTCAGACCGTCGCCAAGCTGGATGTGATCATCGGGCCGATCGGCATCGTCCTGGCGCATGCCATGATGGGGGAGGTTACCCCGGCGATTGCCGCGGCGATTGCCGGCTGCCCCGCCAAAAAACTCCTGCTGCCCCTGACCCAGGAGAATATCGAAATCATCGGGGTGGCGCCCACGCCGCTGCCCCAGCTGGTGGACGAACTTTTGCAGCGCCACCTTGGCGGTCTTCCGGAGTGAGGGCCTCGGCAAAAAACAGATTTCATTCTGCTGGTTTTTTGGCCCGTCACCCGCCTTCCAGCCACCGGCCCAGATCCGGATGGGCAGCGGTCAATCGGTCTTGCAGACCAACCCAAAAGCGGTGCAAGCCTGTGACCTTACTCCCCGCCGCGACCCCAAACCAAAGAGGGCCCAGCCGCATGGGGGAAGCCAATGCCTGCCTGATTGCGGGCGGCCACCCGCACCCGCGCATGGAAACCGTCGACCCCGTTACCCCTGAAGAGGACAGCCGCCGCCTGACCAGCCGTTGCGGGGGGCAGCGGATCGTCCCGAACCCCCGTGGGCGCCTTTGCCGGGTGGTCGTCGGAGCCTTTGCCACAGGGCGCCGGTTTCCGGCGGGGGCGGACCGATGAAGCTGATCGTCGCCCGGACGGCGGGGTTCTGCATGGGCGTGCGGCGGGCGGTCGAAATGACCCTTGAAGCTGTCGACTCCTGTGACAAGCCGATCTGCACCTTCGGCCCGCTGATCCACAACCCCCAAGTCCTGAACCTGCTGAGCCAGAAGGGCATCTCGGTCATTGAGACGGTCCCCCCGCGGGGTCACGGCACGGTTCTGCTGCGCGCGCACGGCGTGCCGCCGAGGGTCAAGGCGGCCCTCGTGAATGCCGGGTTCCGGGTGGTGGACGCCACCTGTCCGCGGGTCATCAAAGTTCAGACCATCATTCGCCGGCATGCCGCTGAGGGCTATGGCACCATCATTATCGGCGACCGCAACCATCCGGAAGTCGTCGGGCTGCTGGGATATGCCGGCGCCCGCGGGTGTGTCGTCGGCTCCGTGAAGGAGCTGGCGGCCCTGCCGCGTTTCACGAAAGCCATTGTCGTGGCCCAGACCACCCAGAACACCGCGTTTTACGGAGAGGTCAAGGACTGGGTGGGGCGCAACTGCCCCCACTATCAGGTGTTCGATACCATCTGCGATTCCACCGAAAAGCGCCAAACCGAGGTCAAGCAGCTGGCCGAGGCCGTGGACGCGGTGGTCGTCGTCGGCGGCCACAACAGCGGCAACACCAATCGCCTGGCGGAAATCGCACGGAAGGCCGGAAAGCCTACCCAGCAGGTTGAGACCGAAGCCGAGCTGGACTGCCAGGTGCTGGCTGCCGCCCGGAGTGTCGCGGTTTGCGCCGGCGCCTCAACCCCCGACTGGATGATCCGGCGGGTCATCCAGGTCCTGGCATCCCTGGGCGCCGAAGACGACCGGCCGTCGTCGGGGCCCCAGGACGGCCCCGCGCGGTCTGCAGAAAAGGGCTAACCTAAGGCCCGCGGCTCGGTTCCCTTCAACAGGCGGCGGATATTGGCGCTGTGGCGCCAGACCATCATGGTGGCCATCAGGGCGGCGCAAGCGGTGAAGACGGGATTGACGGTTGTCTCCCATACGGCCAGCGGCAGGATTGCGGCCGCAGCCAGGGAGGCCGCGGACACGCGGCTCGTCAGGCAGATGAAAAGGATGAAAACCAGCAGAGCCACCAGGCAGGCCAGCGGCGAAATCGCCAGAAAACAACCTAAAGTGGTGGCCACCCCCTTGCCCCCGCCACGGAAGCGCAGGTAGACCGGAAAAAGATGCCCCAGAAAAGCGGCCAGGGCCAGCAGGCTGAGGTAAGCCGCAGCCCAGGGCGGTGGCTGCGGGCCCACCAGCTGAAACCCCAGCAGCAGGGGCACCAGACCCTTGAGGATATCCCCGGCCAGGGTCAGCAGGCCGGCCGCAGTCCCACCGATCCGGCGGGCATTGGTGGCCCCGATGTTGCCGCTGCCGGCGCGGCGGATGTCGGCCGAATGAAAGCAGCGGATGAAAATCAGCCCCCAGGGGATCGAACCCACCAGATAGGCGGCGGGCGGCAGCAGGATGAATGTCAAGACGGTTGGCATGTCGGATGGTCCTCAGGTGGAATAGACGGGGTCGGCATCGGTCTTCGGCGGCGCCCTGCGCTCAGGCTACCCGAAACCCGGCGGATGATCAAGGGGCCTGCGCCGGCGGATTTGCCCCGGGCAGGATCGAGGTCAAAAATGAAAAGGCTTTAAGGAGGCAAAATAGTGCCGACCAACTTTTTCATGATCATTTCCGGCTCCGTATTCTGGTCCGGGATCCTCTGGGTGCTGCTGGGGCTGGTGGTCCTCTTTTTCGCCCGATCCCCGGCCCATCAGACCATCGCCAGCGCCGGGCGCCTGATGGCCGGCGTTCTGCGCATGGCCTCGCGCACCGCGGGGCGCGCGGCGCTGCAGGTGGCGGCGCGAAACCGTGAAATCCTCCTGGCGGCCGGGATCGAAGCCGCCGAGCAACAACTGGAAGGCGATTTTCACCGCCTGGCAAATCTGGTGCGCCGCGATCTCAGTGGATTTCCCAGCCTGCAGCAGGCCCTTTCCGCGGAGTTGGCGCGCCTCGACAGCAGCTACCGCCAAAGCGCCGAACTGGCGCCGCCGCCGCCGAGCTGGCTGGAGGCGGTCGAAGCCGTGGCCCGCATCCCCGCCAGCGGTGACATGGCCACAACCCGGATCCTGGAGGTGATCCACAAAACCACCATTTCCCAGTACCAGACGGCCATGGCGGAGCACCGCAAAAACATGGGGATCCGGCACCAGCTGCTCAAGGGGATGCTGCCCTCGTGGCGCAAGGTTTCCCATGTCCTTGAGCGCCTGGAGGGTAAAATCGGCCGGCTGCAGACCCAGTCGGACCGCGTCGACCAGCGCATGGGGGAGTATGCCGCGCTTCGCTCCGGCACCGACGGCGCGGTCCGCACGCTGGCGGCCTCGGCCTTCAGCCGCTTCGTTCTCTCGCTCCTGGCGCTGTTGGTGATGGCCGCCGGGGTGATGCTCAACTTCAACCTGATCGCCCTGCCGATGTCCGAGCTGGTCGGGGCCGGGAGCACCATCGGTCGCTTCCAGACGGCTGACGTCATGGCCCTGGTGCTGATCCTGCTGCAGCTGGTGGTGGGGGGCTTTCTGATGGAAGCACTGCGGCTGACGCACATCTTTCCGACCATCGGAAACCTGGAGGATCAGACGCGCACCCGGGTGGTCTGGGGGCTGCTGGTCCTTTTGCTGCTGCTGGCCGGGGTCGAGGCCAGCCTGGCATTTTTGCGTGACCGGATTGCAGCCGATATCGCAGCCCTGCAGCAGTCCCTGGCCGATTTGGCGGAGATTCAGCCGCTGGAAGCCTGGATTCCCGCCGCCGGTTATCTGGTCCTGGGGTTGATTTTGCCGTTCTTCCTGGCGTTCAGCGCGGTCCCGCTGGAGGCCTGGGTGCACGCGGCGCGCACTATTTTCGGTGCCCTGCTGCAGGTCGCCCTCGCGACGATCGCATCGCTCTTGCGGCTGGGGGCGCATGTGATCGGTCTGGCGGCGGATTTTCTGGTAAGGCTCTATGACCTTTTGATTTTTCCCACCCTGTGGCTTGACGCGCGGGTTCGTGCCTGGCGGACGGCGGCCGAGGCCCCGAATCCGCCCGGGGAAATGCCGTGAGCCGCAAAGCTGCGTGGCTCTGGCTGATGTTTTCGGTGGGCGTGCTGTCGGGCTGCGCCGATACGACCGGCCAGGCGCGCGCTGTTTTCGTCTTGATCGGCCCCGCCGGGGCGGGATCGGAGACCCACGCAGTGCTGCGCGCGGCAACCGATGTGATTCTGGCCCACCTGAGTTCCGGCGATTTTTTTGCCGTCGGCCGGATCGACACGCCCTACTTCAGCCCGCAGAACGTCCTGACAACGGTTCGTCTCCACCGCCGGCCGACGGTCGCCAATGGTCAGAAGCGGCTGCTGCAGCACCAGATCGGAAGGCTGCTCGATGACCCCGGCGAGGAGTCGGGGCGCGACCTGACCGGCGGGTTGCTGGCGGCCGTTGAATTTCTCAAAAAAACCGCCGCCGCTCGCCGGATTATCTTCATCGCGGCCGACGTTCGGGCCGGCGGCGCCGGGGCTGAAGGCGGCGACTTTCCCATCCAGGTCGAAGGCTGCCGGGTGCTGGCCCTCCATCCGGCACCCCGACCGCAAGCAGCTGTCGACCATAAGGCGGACGCGCTGGACGATCGGCTGGGTTTCTGGCAGCGGCGCATCGTTTCAGGCGGCGGCGGCTGGCACACCTTCACCAGCCCGGAGCAACTGGCCGAGTTCCTGGCCCCCTGAAAGGGTTCGTGATACGCCACTGCCCGCGGCGGCGGCCGGCACTCCGGAAGACCGATGATCGTCCTGCTTCGACATAACCTGTTGCTCAAAGATCCGCCCGAAGACCTGCGCCGTCTGGTGATCAAGCGGTTGACGCTGCTCAACCCTCGCTGGATCGAAAACCAGCGCATGGGCCGTTACAACTTCAAGACCCCCAAGGAACTCAAGTTTTTTTCGCGCACCGCCAGCGGCGGGCTGGTGATTCCGCGGGGCTACATGCGGCAGCTGATCGTCCATTGCCGTGAGCTCGACGTGGCCTTGAGCCTCGATGACCGCCGGCGTCGGCTGCCCCCGGTGCCGTTTTTATTTTCAGGCCAGCTCAAAGGTTTCCAGCAGACTGCGGTGGATTCCATGCTGGCCAAGGATTTCGGCACCCTGAGCGCCCCCACCGGTTCCGGCAAGACGGTCATGGCCTTGGACCTGATCGCCCGCCGCCGGCAGCCGGCGCTGATCGTCGTCCACACCCGGGAGTTGGCCCTGCAATGGATCCAGCGGGTGGAAAGTTTTCTCGGGATTCCTGCGGCGCAAGTCGGCTTGATCGGGGCCGGCAAAAAGAACATCGGTCAGGCCGTGACCGTCGCGCTGGTCCAGTCTCTGTGCAAATGCGCCGACGAGGTGTCTCCGCATATCGGCTACCTCGTCGTGGACGAATGCCACCGCACCCCCAGCCGCACCTTCAGCGAGGCGGTCAACCGCTTTGACGCCTACTACATGCTGGGGCTGTCGGCCACCCCCTGGCGCCGGGACAAGCTGTCCGCGTTGATTTTCTGGCATCTGGGGGACGTCCACCACGAAATCGCCAAGGCGGACCTGGTGGCAACCGGGGATGTGCTGGCAGCGGAGGTGGTGGTCCGCGAAACGGCTTTCAAACCCTATTTCGATCCTACCACCGACTACAGCCGGATGCTCTCCGAGCTGACCGGCGACGACGCCCGCAACCGCCTGATTGCCGGTGATATCGCCGAAGAGCTGGCAGCGCGGCGCGGCGTCTGTTTGGTGCTTTCGGACCGTAAAAAGCACTGTGAAACCCTTCAGGCGTTGCTGCGCTTCCGCCACAAGCTGGCGGCCGAACTGTTGACCGGAGACGTGTCCAGCGCGCGGCGGCAGGAAGTCCTGACCCGGCTGGCGGCGGGCGAGGTGCGGGTTCTGATCGCCACCGGGCAGCTGGTGGGTGAGGGTTTTGACTGCCCCAACCTGGCCACCCTGTTTCTGGCGACCCCGGTGCGCTTCAGCGGGCGGGTGCTGCAGTACCTCGGCCGCGTGCTGCGGCCGGCGCCCGGCAAAACCAGGGCCCGGGTGTTCGACTATGTCGATGTGGCCGTGGCGCCGCTGATGGCCGCCGCCAGGGCTCGGCAGCGGGTTTACCGGGGCTGAAGCGGCAGGGGGGGCGCATCGGGCTGAACGCCGCCGGCGGCGAAGACTGCATCCCCGTCGAAGAGCTTGAACAGGATCGTGCCGCCCGCCGGATTGAGGCCGGCCGTGAGGGTGCTGGTGCGGGCGTCGATTTCGGGGTTAAACTGGATAGCCAGTCCGCGCGGGTAGAACCCGGGGCCCAGGGTCCGGTGCAGCAGGGTCTGAAGATAGTCGAAGTATCGGCGGCCGGGATGGTCTCTTTCCAGGCCCTTTGTAGCGGGTTTCGGGCCCCGATGGCAATCCCTGATCGCGGCGATCCGCGGCGGTTGACATTTCGTGGAAGGGGCTTATTCCTAAACTACGCCTCGGTTGAGATGGCGATGGCCGGTGGTGACCTGCCGGCAACCTGTAACCCCCGGATGAGGAGGTGTCCCGATGGAAATGAAAAAAGTTCTTTGGCCCACCGATTTCTCGGGCCGGTCGGCGCAGGCCCTGCCCTACGTGACGTCCCTGACCGAAAAATACGGGACCGAAATCCATGTCCTGTTTGTAATCGAGGACCTGGCCGGACACGAGGCCTGGTATGGCGAGTTTGACCGTGAGCGGGTGGAAAAGTTGATGAAATGGGAGCAGCAGGCGGCTAAGAAAAAACTGAATCAGATCTGCCAAAATCACTTGCAGGGCTGTCCGCTCTACATTCAGCACGTCGCCGTGGGGGACCCGGCCGAAGAGATCCTCAAGCTGGTTGAAAAGGAGAAGGTCGACATGGTGGTCATGGCCACCCGCGGCCAGCAGGGCAAATTCAGCTTCGGCAGTGTGGCCGAAAAGGTCGTCAAAAACTCCCCGGTGCCGGTGGTCACCATTCCGCCGGCCGGAAGCTGAGGCCTGTGGCAACCGTCAACCCCTCGGAGGAGGGCCTTATGCAGTTACCCCCCTGGACGCCGGGGCGGCTGCTCGAAGTCTCGGGCGGTTACTGGCAGACTTGCGCCCTGCACGCCGCCGTCAAGTTGGACCTGTTTACGCACCTCGCCTCGCGCCCGCGCTCGGCGGGTGCTTTGGCCCCTGAGACCGGCGCCGATCCGCGCGCACTCGAGATGCTGCTCAATGCCGTGACCGCCATGGGCCTGCTCGAGAAATCCGGGGAGCGCTTCGCCTGTACCAGCGTTGCGCGTACCTACCTGTGTCGAAGCTCCGAAGAGTACCTGGGCCATATGCTGCTGCATCACCACCATCTTTACGACGCCTGGGGAATGCTGGATGCGGCCGTTCGGACGGGAAAGGCCGTTCGTGGGCGGGCGAGCAGCGAGGATGCTGCGCGGCGTGAAAGCTTTCTGATGGGCATGTTCAACCTGGCCATGCAGCTCGCGCCCAGGGTGGCTGGGGCCATCGATCTGGCGGGGCGCAAACGTCTGCTGGACCTCGGCGGCGGCCCCGGGACCTATGCGGTTCATTTCTGCCGCGAAAACCCCGCCCTGACCGCCACGGTTTTCGATCTGCCCACCAGCCAGCCGTTTGCCGAAAAGACCATCGCACGCTTCGGCCTGCAGGAGCGGGTGCACTTTGCAGCCGGTGATTTTCACCAGGACCCCCTCACGGGTCCCTTTGATGTGGTCTGGCTTTCGCACATCCTGCACGCCGAGGGACCCGCGGCCTGCCGCCGCATCATCGCCAAGGCCACCGCGGCCCTGACGCCGGGGGGGCTCATGCTGGTGCACGATTTTTTCCTGGCCGACAATCGGACGCAGCCGCTTTTTCCGGCCCTCTTCGCGCTCAACATGCTGCTTGCCACCCCTGCCGGACAGGCATACAGCGAGCTGGAAGTCCGCCACATGCTCGCTGAAAACGGGGTTTCCGCCGTCCGGCGCCTGGATCTGAAGACGCCCAACGACTCCGGCGTCCTGATGGGGATCGTGGCCTGACCGGGGGCTCGCTTTCGGCCGCCATGCCGGGTGACCTCGCCGACGGCGCCTCAAGGAGAAAAACAGGTGTACATCGCTCAGCACCGCAAGGGCCGCAGGCTGGAATTCGTCATACGGCAATCCTACCGGGACGGCGCTTGCTGGCAAAGCCGCGACCTGTTTTGCCTGGGGGCGGACCCCGGCAGCTTTCTGGTATACCCGGGGGGCAACAGTTTCTACGTCCACGAGGCGGTAACCGACGTTCTGGCGGAAAAAGAAGTTGCGGCATCCCTCGATGAACTCGACGATCTTTTCTGGCCCTACCTGCGGCCGGATATTCGGCGCGCGCTGGAATCCTTTCGTCAAAAATCCAGTGCGCGCGCCGGGCGGGCGCCCATCGGGGCCGACGAGGAAAAGCATCTGCGGCAGAAGGTGCATCTGTTCGACAAGCGCCGGATCCACTTTCTAAAATTCGGCCGGGTGGATCAGGGCGCCATCGGGCAGCTGCCCATCCCCCTTTTCCGCTGGCTTTACGGCAAATCGCGCGACGAAATCGAACAGCGGTTTCTCCTGAGCGAGCGGATCCTCAAACCCAACGAGCTTCGAACTTACGTTTATGTGATCTTCGATTTGCAGCGCTTTTTTACCGAGGCCATCGCCCGGCGGATGCCCCAGGGGCTGGATGAGGGGCGCCTGGAGGAACATTTTCTGACGGAAATCTGCCGCTTGAACCAGGCCCAGGCCTTCTGGAACGGCGAGCCTCCCGGCGGCAGCCTGCACGATTACCTCGTGCGCTATGCCGTCATGTTTTTCGATTTTGACTGGGTACCCACGCCCTTTCTGCAGGACTACCTGCGCGATTTCATGGATCGGCACCGGGCTTACCGTCCGCCGGAGGCATCGCCGGTGCGGGTTTCGGCCGAGGAGGCCGGCCCGCTTTTCGGGGTGGCGCCGGCGGCCCTGCGGGCCATGTCGCGGCGCGAGCTGACCCGCCTTT
>JAABRJ010000460.1 GCA_011390985.1 Desulfobacteraceae bacterium | reverse complement strand
AAGCGCGCGAGCATCACCCGGATGCCGGTGGCCAGGCCGAGGCCTTCATCCGTTTGCAGGAAGCTTACCAGTCTCTGGTTCGGCGCAAATAAGGGGCACAATTGCCCCGCAGGCCGCACGCGAAACCGCCGCCGGCGGGATGCGTCCGTTTTTGCGGGCGCGTCGCTTGCCACCCCATCACCACCGAGGACGCATGATCATCAATCGCGGAGACCAGCGGTGCATTTCCGCCTGGCGCAGGGCCCTAAAGCGCAGCCTGTTGCTGCCGGCGCTGTGGGTGTTGCTGGCCGGGCCGGCCGCCGGCCGCGCCGCGCCCGTTGCGTTCGAACCCGGGGAGCGCCTGACCTACGTGCTCAAATGGGAGATGCTGCCGGTCGGCGAGGCGGTCCTGGAGGTGCTGCCCATGAAGTGGATCGGCGGCGAGGCGGTTTTTCATTTTGTGCTGACGGCGACATCCTACCCGGTCATCGACCCCTTTTTCAAGGTCCGGGACCGGGTCGAGGCCTTTGCCGATAGCGGCATGACCCGGTCGCTGCTGTTCAAAAAAGACCAGCACGAGGGCCGCACGCGGCGCATGGTCGTGGTCAGCTTCGATTGGGACCGGCGGGAAGCCCGATTCGCCAATTTCGACAAGCAGCGCGAGCCGATCGCGGTGGCCGACGGGACATTCGACCCCCTGGCCGCATTTTACTTTTCCCGCCTTTTCGACCTTCAAACCCACCGCCTGATCGAGCGGCCGGTTACCGACGGAAAACGGTGCGTGACCGGCAAGCTGCGGGTGATCAAGCGTGAAGACATCACCGCGAACAGCCGGGTCTACGACACCTTCCTGGTCATGCCTGAAATGACCCACATCCGGGGCGTATTCGAAAAGAGCAGGGGGGCCGACATCAAACTGTGGGTTTCCGCCGACCATCGCCGGATCCCCATCAGAATCGAAAGCCGGGTAGCCCTCGGCCGGTTTGTGGGGGAGCTGGTGAGCGATTCCGCCGCCGCGACAGCCGGGGCAGTGAGCCTTTCGAAACGCCAGCGCGCGGGCCTGCCGTGATGGGCGTCGTTGGGCCTTTCAGGTGTCGCGCCCGTGCCACCGCTGCAGCATATACAGCATAACGACGGTCTGGAGCCCCGAGAGACCGATGAAGTAGCCCATCCACGCGGGTACCCCCATGAAAACGGGGTAGACCCGGTCCCATGCCCAGAAATCCATTGCCAGGATGAAAATGCCTGCCTGCAGGTAAACGCAGGGATCCCGCAGCCACGCCGGCAGTCCGGGGCGAAGGTCCTGCGGCCGCCGCTGCAGCACGGCGTGAACTCCCAGATAAACCCCGAAGCTCACCAGCATGACCCATACCACCGGCAGGAAGACCGGGCTGGGCAGCCACTCGAAATAAAAACAGACCACGGCCGCCTCCCCGGCCGTGATCGAGGCGATAGCCGCGAGGGCTAAAACCCGGCGCAGGTAGAGCCCGAAAAGGACGCTGGGAAACAGCACCGCCAACCCGGTGAAGGTCTGGGTGGCGATCTGCAGGATCGTGGCCGGCGGTTTGTAGGCCAGGGCCAGGCCGGCCAAGCTCAGAATCAAAACCGCCATGCGGCCGGCCAGGCTGGTTTCCCCCTCGTCGTGGGTTTGGCGGGTCCGCGGCGCCAGGTCGCGGGTGCAGATGGCGCTCAAGGTCAGCAGCTGGGAGTCCATCGTGGACATCAGGGCCGCCAACCCGGCGGCGATGACCAGGGCCGCCATGAAATCGCCGGAGATCAGGGTCATGACCATCGGCAGGATGCGGTCGGCCTCCTTGGCGGCGAGGTCCGGAAACGACAGCCGGCCAAGAACTCCCACCGCGATGGGCATAAAAAAGGTCACCGTGCAAATCGCCGGGTAGAACAGCATCGTGCGGGAAAGCGCCCGTTCGCTGCGGGCCGTGAAAAACCGCTGAAAGAGCTGCGGAAACATGGGGTCACAGAAAAACCACAACAGGAGGTAGCTGAACCAGAT
>JAABRJ010000459.1 GCA_011390985.1 Desulfobacteraceae bacterium | reverse complement strand
AAGCGCTTTGACGGCGATCCGGGAGCGCATTATCATATCCGCTGTATCTGCTGCGACCGGGTGGACAACGCCCCCGTGCCGCCGGTGGAAAATATCGAAGCCAAGCTTTTCCCGGCAACCGACTACAAAATCATCGGACATCGGCTGGAATTCATCGGCCTGTGCCCCGAATGCGCCCGGCATACGATCTCGCCAGGCCTTAAAAAAATCGAGCCCCGTTCACAAAAAAACCTGATCCCGTCGTCAGGATCCAAACGAGGATAATGCCCATGAGCCCCATGCAACCGGGCGCGCAGCCCGAGCAGATGACCCAGGAGCAGTTCCTGCGGCAGCTCAGATTGACCCTTGAAAAACTGCCCAACGAAATTCCCCTTTACCTTTTCACCCGGCCCGGCCAGGACGATGTCTTCGTTCAGGCCGCCCGTCAGTTGGTGCGCTCATTTCGCGAGCTGACCGACAAGATCACCTTCCGTGAATACGCCCTGGACCACGAAATGGCCCGCAGGTACCGTGTGGACCGCGCCCCGACGCTGCTGTTCGCACCGGAGCGCTGCAGCATTCGCTGGTTGGGCGCCCCGCTGGGCGAGGAGGGCCGGACGTTCCTGGAAATGATCATCCTGCTGGGGCTGGGGCAGTCCAATCTCAACGATCAGGCCAAAAAGGTGCTCAAGGACCTGCAGGAACCTCGCAGTGTCAAGGTCTTTGTCAGCGCCACCTGCCCGTACTGCCCGCAGCAAGCCGTTAACGGGGTGCGTGCGGCCATCGAAAAGCCCGAACTCGTCTCGCTTGAGATCATCGACATTCAGAGCAACCCTGATCTGGCCAACCGCTACAACGCCCACAGCGTTCCCCAGACCTTTACCAACGAGGTCCTGACCGGCATGGGGGCCCAGCCCGAAGAGCTTTTCATGCTCTCCATGAAAAAGCTGGAGGAGGTGACGGTTTTCATTCCCGACAGCGACGCCCCGGTGGTGGATACCGATCTGCTGATCGTCGGCGGCGGCCCGGCCGGTTTGACGGCCGGGATTTACGCGGTGCGCAGCGGTCTCAAGGCGGCGGTGGTCGAGCGCGGGGCACTGGGCGGGCAGGTTGCGACAACCCCGGTGGTGGAAAACTACCCCGGCCTGACCCAGGTAGGCGGCAAGGCCCTGGTGGACATCATGGTCAGCCACGCCCTGCAGTACGTCCAGATCTTCCAGGGCGAAGCGGTGATCGACATCCAGCCGGGGGACCCCATCGAAATCACCACCAGTCGGCGCAAGTTCCGCTCCAAAAGCGTCCTGTTGGCCACGGGCGCGTCCCACAAGCACCTCGGTGTTCCGGGAGAGTCGCGGTTGTCCGGCAAGGGTGTCAGCTATTGCAGCACCTGCGACGGGCCGCTTTTCAAAGGCAAAAAGGTGATCATGGTCGGCGGCGGCAACAGCGCCGTGACCGAGGCCCTGCACCTGCACCATATGGGGGTGGATGTCACCCTCGTGCACCGCCGCGACACGCTTCGGGCCCAGCAGTACCTGGTCAAGAATCTCGAGGAGAACCGCATTCCGGTGCTCTGGAACACCGAGGTCAAGGAGATCAAGGGCAAGGACCGGGTGAAAGAGGTCCTGTTGGTGGACAACCGCAGCAAGAAGCCCTCGACCCTCAAGATCGACGGCGTTTTCCTGTCCATCGGCTACGAGCCGGCGGTCGACCTGGCTCGCAAGATCGGGGTGGCCCTGACCGAGGACGGCTACATCCGGCGCGACGCCAAACACCGTACCAACATCCCCGGCATTTACTCGGCAGGCGACGTCGAGGGGGGCTACAAGCAGATCGTCACCGCCGCCGGTCAGGGGTCGGAAGCCGCCTTGTCGATTTTCGAGGATATGATGCATCCCTACTGGGAGAAAGTAAAAGCGCAAGCCTGAACAGGCGGGAGTGGTTGGTAAGCTTTTTTGACAGAGCCCGCAAACGGCCGTTCGCCTCGGGGGGAAGCATCCCCCCGATTTTTTTGCTCGCCGCCGTCCAAACTGTCCGGGCCCATTCGTCTTGGGGGGAAGTGATGTCATTGACGTTCAAACCCATTCTGTTGGAAGACCAGGGGCGCTATCGGCAGCTGCTCGCCCACTGCCCCCAGGTGACCTCTGACTACAGCTTTGTCAATCTCTGGGGCTGGGCCCTCGAATACGGGCTGGAACTGGCCTGGGATGCTGAGCTGGTCTGGATCCGGCAGCGTCTTCCGGCACCGGTTTACTGGGCGCCCGTAGGCCCCTGGGACAACATCGACTGGCGCAGCCGGATGGCGGCGATCGCACTTGAGCCTTGGCCGCCGAGCTTTCGGCGGGTTCCGGAAGCATTGGCGGACGCCTGGCGGGCTGTTTGGGAGGATCGCATCCAGGTCGTGGAAGCCCGTCCGGACTGGGATTACCTCTATGCGCGGCAAGAGCTGGTGGAACTCCGGGGCAATCGGTTTCACAAGAAAAAAAACCTGCTCAACCAGTTTCTGAAAACCTACGATTACGTTTACGCGCCCTTCAGCCCGGAGATTGTCCGGGAGGCCCTGGAGATGCAGGAAGAGTGGTGCTTCTGGCGCGACTGCGAATCATCAGAAACCCTGACCGCCGAAAATCGTGCGATCGAGCGGGTCCTGGAGGCCTGGCAGTCCCTGGAGGGGATCCTCGGTGGGGCCCTGCGGGTCGAAAAAAACATGCTGGCCTACACCATCGCCGAACCGTTGACCGATGAGATGCTGGTGATCCATTTCGAAAAAGGCTGTTCCCAGGCCAAGGGGGTCTATCAGGCGATCAACCAGATGTTCCTCGCCCATGAAGGGGGCGCTTACGCCACGGTCAACCGCGAACAGGATTTGGGCGACGCGGGGCTGCGCAAAGCCAAGCTGTCCTATAATCCGACCGGCTATTTGAAAAAATTTGGGGTGGTCTTTGCCTGAGGCCGGCCATTCCGCAGAGTGGCGCTGGCTTTCAAGGGGAGAATACGGGATGCGGGCAGGGCGTTCGGCGATAATAAAAAAGCACTCCGGGGGGAGTGCTTTTTTTCGTGCGCCCGGTAGGGCGCACTCTGCGGCGGGGCAGCGGTCAGTCGCCCTGCTCGGCCATGAAGTCGTCGTATAGCGTCTCCAGAAACAGCTTGTGCTTGGCCTCCTCCTGGCAGAGCATTTTGAAAACCTTTTTGTGCGCGGGGTGCTTGGCCCGGTCCTGAAGTTCGTTGTAGAGTCTCAGCGCCTGCTCCTCGCGCTTCATGGCCAGCCGCAGAATGTCGGCATAGTGCATGCCCTTTTCATATTTCAGGTCGACCATGTAATCGCTGCGCTTGATGTCCGGGATCCATTTCCAGTTGTAGTTTTCGAGCACTTCCCGGTTGCGGTCCAGGTTTTCAAGCATCTTCTGGTGCTTTTGTTCTTCGGCGGCCATGTCCAACAACGTTTTCTTGGATCCCGAAAACGGCTCCTTTTGGGCGCATTCGGTGTAGAAGTCGGCAGCCTCTTTTTCCTTGCCGACAGCAAAATCAACAATTTCATCGTAGGTTTTAAAGTGCATGGTATCCTCCTTCGCAGTTTGGCTTTTGCCTACATTAAGTAAAAACGGCGGGTATGTCAAAGAAATTTTTATCTTCAGCAGAGGCCGGGGGGCGGATCCGTGGTTGTGCGCGTTCACCGGAAGGTTGGCCGAGACGCAAAGGGCGCCGGAGAAACTTTGAACGTCCTCTGTGGGGCTAACAGTCGGGTTTTGGGTGTGCCCGCTGTCCTGCGATACACTGGTGTTTCAAAAGAAAAAATGAGCGGTCGCCGGGGCGGTCGGGGTATTTTTAGTTATCTGTAATAAAACGGTTTTTTCCGAACCGTATAGAAGTGTGGCCCGGTCGCCGGCAGGGACCGGCGGTGTATCGGGCAAGGCCATGGGGGGTGCCCGGGTGGCGCCGGGGCCCCTATTTTTTATTCAGATGATTGAAATTGTTGATAAAAAAATGATTACGGGCCCCCCTTTGGTTTGTGGCACGCATTTTGATTTAAAGCCTATTTAGAAACAGGGGAAATGCCCATTTTCCATTTCCCCGCACCACCGTCGCTATCCGCGTCTGCATCGGGGTGTCGGCGACCTGATCAAGGGCGCCGCCGCTGCGGCTCAAGTTTACCTTTCAGGTGGGAGCAGCTCAGTGAAGCCCTGCAGCGAAAATATTCAAAAGACCTTGCGTTTGGTCGAGGAGATGCTCCGTCTGGCCGATCAGGGCGACGCGGATCGTGAAGACATCGGCTGCGGCGTGCTTTACGGGGTTTTGCGCGATACGGCCTTCAAGTTGAAAAAACTGGCCGAAGAAGAGCGCAAAGCCCATATCCTGAAAGGGTGGTGGGACCCGGGCAAGGATTGGGGTTGATTTATGCTGCAGATTTGCACTAAACTATGTCCAATTCAATAAATTAACTCATAGAGGAGTCGAGTTTTGAAATCCATCAAAGGAACCCAGAGCGAGAAAAACCTTTTGACCGCCTTCGCCGGGGAGTCCCAGGCCCGCAACCGCTACACTTATTTTGCTGCCAAGGCCCGCAAAGAAGGTTACGTCCAGATTGCGGAGATCTTCAGTGAAACCGCCGATCAGGAGAAAGAGCACGCCAAACGCTTTTTCAAATTTCTCGAAGGCGGTGAAGCCCAAGTCGTCGGTGTCTTTCCGGCCGGGGTGATCGGCACGACTTTGGAGAACCTGAACGCCGCGGCCGATGGGGAGCAGCACGAGCACTCCGACTTGTATCCCGGCTTCGCCACTGTGGCCCGCCAAGAGGGGTTCGAGGCGGTCGCCAAGGTGTTGGACGCCGTTTCCGTCGCCGAAAAGTACCACGAAAAGCGCTACCGCGCGCTGGCCGCCAATATCGCCGCCGGGCGGGTGTTCAAGCGGGACCAGGCGATGCTCTGGCGCTGCCGCAACTGCGGTTACCTGCACGAGGGGCAAGAAGCCCCGGAGATGTGTCCGGCCTGCGCCCACCCCCAGGCCCATTTTGAAATTTGCTGCGAGAACTACTAACTCCGGGACCCAACGGGGTGCGCCCGCGAGGGTCCAGAGGTCCTCAAACTTAACCCCATACCTTCCTCCGCCGAACGGCCCGGCCTTTGCGAACGACGGCGCGCACCCCGACAGGTGCCGGCGCGGCGCAAGCCGGGAAAGTTCCGCGGACCAGTGAAAGGAGCAGAAAATGGCAGAGCGGCTGGAAATCTACAAGTGCGAAGCATGTGGCAACATCGTCGAGGTTGTGCACGGCGGCAAGGGCGAACTGGTCTGCTGCGGCGCCCCCATGAAGCTGATGGAGGCGGGCGTGGTTGACGCCGCCAGGGAGAAGCATGTACCTGTGATCGAGAAAGTCGCCGGCGGCGTCAAGGTCAAGGTCGGCAGCCTCGCCCATCCGATGGAGGCCAAGCATTGGATCGAGTTTATCGAGATCATCGCCGAGGGCAAGGTCTATCGCCAGTATCTCAACCCTGGTGACACCCCCGAAGCCACGTTTAATGTCACGGCCGACAAGATTACGGCCCGCGAGTACTGCAACCTGCACGGCCTTTGGAAGGCATAGGGGTCTGCCGGCGGGGCGTAGCCGAGAATGGCGCACTGCCTCTGCCGGACCTCGCGGCGGGCAAAAAGCGATTTTACGCAATCAACTGGCCAACCCCCGCTGCCCGCCGCAATCCCTTCCGAAGCCAACCCTCACAGGGAGGTGGCTTATGACCAGCTGGAAATGTGAAAACTGCGGCTATACCTTCGAGGCTGAAAAACCGCCGGAGAAATGTCCGGCGTGCAAAGAAAAATGTCAGTTCCTCGACAATACCTGTTACACGCCCGATTGTCAGTATGAAGGCGTGGACAAGCGCATCGGCAAAAAATGACGGGTGCGCGCAACCTCTGCTGTCTAAGGACCAACCATGGCCAGTGTACTCGTTGTCTGTGCCACCCGGAGCGGTGAAACTTTCAGGATCGGTGAATTGATCGCCGAAGGCCTTCGCATCAGCGGCCATCAGGCCACGGTCGTCAATGCCCGCGCGATCGCAACCGAAGCCGATCTCCAGGGCTTTGACGCTTACGTCTTCGGCTCCGCCACCTACCACGGGGACATGCTTCAGGCGATGAAGACCCTGCTGTTCCTGGCCCAGAAAGCCGGTCTGGAGGGCAAAGTCGGCGGCGCCTTCGGCGCTTTTGGCTGGAGCGGCGAGGCCCCCGACCGGATCTACGACACCCTGCTGCACATCTGCAAAATGGATCTGGTTTCCGGCCCGTTGCGTCTCAAGGCCAGCAGCCTGCAAGGCGGCATTCGGATGGCGCAGGAATACGGCCGCGCGATCGCCCAGAAACTGGCAAGCGCGTGAAGTCCGAACCCAACAGCGTGATTTGCGAAGCCCCAGGCCCGCATGCCGAGCGATCTCCGAGTTTCGCGCTGTTGATCGATTCCGGCCGCTTGACGCAACCGCGGCAACTATCAAGAGAAGGAGTGGAGGATTACCCATGAGCGAAAAACAGACCACACCCCAGCATTGTCCCGGATTCGGCAGTTTCAAGAACCTGAAATCCTTTAGCTGCAAATGCCCGTCCTGCGGGGCAGAAAAAGAAATTTTCTCGGATGAGTTCGACCGTACCCACAAGTGCGCCAAGTGTGGTGAGGTCATCGATTTCACCCAGTGCACGCTGGCCGGCGAAGCCGGCAGCGCGGGACCGCGCTAAACGGGCCGGACCCCAAGCGTCCGCACTGCCATAAAGCGACCCCGGACCGCCGTGTCCGGGGTGACCGACGGATCCCCCGATTTCAGGCCGAAATGGCCGGCCGGTGGAGAAGGGTTTGTTTTGTCTTAATTTTGACCGTACAGGTGGCGGTTCGCGGGCGGGTGGCGGTTGCGGCGGCACGATGCCGCGAGTGGGGCAGGGGGTCTTGTCGGCGCCGTCCGGATTGCCCGGCCCGATGACCCTGCGCAAAGGAGGCGGACATGGAAAATCCTCTGGAAGGCTTGGAGCCGCAGGGTCGAATACCCCGCATCGGTGACCCGGCCCCGAATTTTGAGGCCGAATCCACCTTCGGCAACATTCAGTTGGCCGATTTCAGGGGATCCTGGGTGGTGTTTTTCTCCCACCCGGCCGATTTTACGCCGGTATGCACCACCGAGTTTCTGGCCTTTGCGCGGCGGCACCCGGATTTCAGGAAATCCAACACCGAACTGTTGGGGCTGAGCATCGACAGCATCTTTGCGCACCTCAGCTGGGTTCGCAACATCGAGGAAAAGTTCGGGTGCAGGATCCCGTTTCCCGTCGTTGCCGACATCGATCGCCGGGTGGCGCTATGCTACGGCATGATCATGCCCGGCGAAAGCAAAACCGAAACGGCGCGCTGTGTGTTTATTATCGATCCCAACGCCGTGATCCGTGCCTTGATCTATTACCCCATGACCACGGGGCGCAATGTCGATGAGATTCTGCGGCTGGTCACGGCCCTGCAGACATCAGACGCCCACATGGTGGCGACCCCCGCCAACTGGCAGCCGGGGGACCCGGTGATCGTACCGCCCCCCAGGACCCAGGAGGCGGCGGCGGAGCGCCTGTTGGAAAACTATGACTGCAAGGACTGGTATTTCTGCCAGAAAAAGCTGTAAGCCGAAATCATGGCCTGTATCGACCCCGACGGCAACCTGACCCGCACCGCGGAGCTGATTCTTCTGGCACTGCGTACGCCGGCGGGGGCGGAGGTCGTAGCTGCGGAGACCGACCTGCCGCTCTTTCGGGTGCGCGCCGCCCTTCGCGAACTGGAGCGAGGCGGTTTGCTAACCGCCTCGGGTGACCAGCTCTTCCAGATCACCGCCCGGGGCATCCGGAAGCTCGAGGCCTGAGCTTTTGTCACTGCCGTGGTCCACCGGCTCCGGTCGTGATGTGATTAAACCCCCGCATCCGGTATGCTGCCCGGAGGCAGGGGGCCGGCCTGCTCACACGAAAGGATGACCTCCGTGGGGAACAAGAGCAAAACCTTGGCGCTGTTGTGTCTGGCCGTTTTACTGGCCTCAGTCCTGGCGTTTGCCGACGGCCAGCCGCGCGGGGCCGATGGTATGGTTCTGGAAGGGGGTGATACCGGATGGGTGCCCTTTCCGCACCACCGTCATCAGGATGCCCTGGGCGACTGCATGGCCTGTCACACGCTTTTCCCCCAGAAAGCCGGGAGCATCGAGGTCCTTAAGGCCGAGGGCAAGCTGAAGAAAAAGGCCGTAATGAACAACTGCAGCAAGTGCCACCGCAACCTCGTCACAGCCGGCCGGCCCAGCGGGCCTACGACCTGCAAACAATGTCACAGCCGGAAAGAGGGATAGCCGTATGCGAGTATTGGGACTTCAGGGCAGCCCCCGTAAAAACGGCAACAATGACTACCTGCTCCAGCGCTTCATGGAAGCCGCCGAGGGTCACGGCGCCCTCACGCGCACGTTGTGGGTGGACCGCATGGACATCCGACCCTGCAAGGAGTTCACCACCTGCGAAAAAAAAGGCTTCTGCCCCATCGATGACGCCATGAAACAGGAGGTTTACGCCCTGCTCCGGGAGGCGGATGTCATCGTGGCGGCCACCCCCATTTTTTTCTACAACATGACGGCGCAGCTCAAGGCCCTCGTCGACCGCTGCCAGACCCTGTGGTCGCGCAAGTACATGCTCAAACTCAAAGACCCCGGGTGCCGCATCCGCCAGGGGTATTTGCTCGCCACCGCCGCCAGCAAAGGGAAAAATCTTTTCGAAGGGCTGCACCTGACGACCCATTACTTCTATGACGCGCTGGACGCCCGCTATGCCGGCAGCCTGACCTACCGCGAGATCGAAGGCAAGGGCGAGATGGCCGCGCACCCCACCGTCGCAGCGGATGTGGCCGCTGCGGTCGCCGCGCTTCTGAAACCCCTCGAGCGGCGGCGGCGGGTGCTCTTCGCCTGCCGCGAAAACGCCTGTCGCAGTCAGATGGCGGCCGGGTTTGCCCAGTACCTCGCCGGCGACAAACTCGAAGTGCTTTACGGCGGAAGCAGTCCGGCCGAAGCGGTCAACCCCCTGATGGTCGAAGCGATGGCGGAAAAGGGCATTGACATGTACTTTCGGCGCACCCGCTCGATCGATGACGCGCTGGCCGAGGGCCCCCCGGGGGTCATCGTGACCATGGGCTGCGAGGAGAATTGCCCGTTTGCCCCCGGCGCCGAGCGGGTCGAGTGGCAGCTGCCCGATCCCGCGGGTGCGCCGCTGGAAACCATGCGCCGGGTCCGGGACGAAATTGAGCGCCGGGTCGGCGAACTCGCCGCCCGCCTGACCTGACCCGCCGGGGACCTTCGGCTCCGTTTGCGGTCAGCCCCGAAACAGCATTACACCCAACAAGCTAAAGGAGGATGGTATGGAAAAGTGGGTCTGCACGATCTGCGGTTATGTTTACGATCCCGCCAAGGGGGATCCCGACAACGGCGTCGCGGCCGGCACCAAATGGGAGGATGTGCCCGATAGCTGGGAGTGCCCGGTCTGCGGTGCCGCCAAGGGGGATTTCGAGCGAGAGGCCTGATCGCAGCCCTTGTCCGGCAACGAAACCTTTGAAAAACACCCAAGGCGTCTTATTTTGTTGGTTGTCAATGGTGGGTGCTGCAAAGAGGCGCTTGGCTGATGGCCGTTGCCCTTTAAACGCCCGCGGAGCCGGGGGTGGAGCGCATTTTTGAAGGCAGGGCTGAACCGATGCCCTTGTGGGCCGTCGAAACTGCGGCGGCCGGACAAGGGCATCGTTTATTGGGAGGGTGCAGCAAAATGCTCCCGCGTCTGGCTGCCTTGCGTCGTGGCTGCGCTATCCTTCACCCCACCCCACCCTGCACCACGGACGTGCTGCCACCGTAACGCCAACTTTTCTGGAAGGCCATCGCCAAATGGCACCCGACCGTGTTTTGAGTTCGGCCGCCGCATCGGGCAGGGGGTGCCGGACCGTTCAACCCTGAGGCCTCTGTCGAGGCCCCCCTCCGCAGCAGGCGACAGTGCCGGCGGCAGAAAGATACGACGACGATCCATGCAAAGACCGGTTGTGGAACTCAGCGAGTGTATCCTGTGCGAGTTGTGCGCCGAGGTATGTCCGGCCGTATTCCGGCTCAACAGCCTGGGCTATATCGAGGTCCTGGATCTGGCATCCTACCCGCAGGAGGAAGTCGACGAGGTCATCAAGCACTGCCCGGCCGACTGCATCCACTGGGAGGAGGACTGATGCGGGGGCCTCAGCTAGCAAATCGCCGCATCGCCCCGTCTTTCGGCTCGACTGGCGCGTTAGCGCCACCGGCACCCGCCGCGGATGGTGCAGGTTGATTCACGCTCTTGAGCGCGGAAAACGCCTGATATGGGTGAGGCCCTTGTGACGAGGCCATCAAAGGAGACGGATATGAAAAAGACGGCACTTTTCGTTTTCAACGGCGATCCCATCTGTTTTATTCACGTGCTGCTCAACGCGCTGGATATGCACGGCCGGGGAGAGACGGTCGCCATCGTGGTGGAGGGCGCGGCTACAGCATTGATCCCCGAACTGGAAAGGGACGGCCATCCGCTTCACGCATTGTGGGAAAAGACCAAGGCCGCGGGGCTGGTCGATGGCGCCTGTAAGGCCTGTTCCAGCAAGACCGGCGCCCTTGAAACCGTTCAACGCCTGGGGTTGCCGCTTTTGGGGGAAATGTCAGGGCACCCCGCCATGGCCCGCTACCGGGAAGCGGGCTATAGCCTGATCACCTTTTAGGCGGTTTGCGCCGGGAGGGGAGCATGCAGCCATCCGGGCCGCTGGGCGGCCGGCAGTTCAAAAGCCGGGTGCGCGGACTGCTGGCGGACCAGGACTTTGGCGCTGGTCTCGCGGCGCTGAAGCAGATGCCGCCCCGACGGGTGGTAAACCCGCTTTTTTCCTTCTTTTACAGCAGCGACCTGCTGCTTCGCTGGCGGGCGGTGTCCGCCATGGGGGCGGTAGTGGCCGCCCTGGCGGACGATGAGATGGAATCCGCGCGGGTGGTCATGCGGCGGCTGCTCTGGAACCTCAACGACGAGTCCGGCGGCATCGGCTGGGGCTCCCCGGAGGCCATGGGGGAGATCACGGCCCGCAGCGCCCCGCTGGCGCGTGAGTTTGCGCCGCTGCTGGCCTCCTATGTCCGGCCCGACGGCAATTTTTTAGAGCACCCGATCCTGCAGCGCGGCGTGCTCTGGGGCCTCGGGCGCTTGGCCCACGTCCGCCCGCAATTGATCGCGGAGGTTGCGGGCTGTCTCCTGCCCTTTCTGGGCGCAGCAGACCCGTTTCACCGCGGGCTCGCGGCCTGGGCGGCTGCAGCGCTGCCCCAGGGCCTGACCCGCGAGGCCTTGAAGAATCTGATGGACGACCCGGCCGTGTTGGTGTTCTACCGCGAACCGCATTTGACGGAAGTGGCGGTGGGGGAGCTGGCGCGGGCGGCCTTGGACGCGGCCCGCCGGGGGCCGCTGGGTATTCCCAGACCAGACAACCACTTGAAACTAAGATGAAATGGACTCCTGAGGCGGATGCCGCGCTGAAACATGTGCCCTTTTTCGTCCGCAAAAAGGTTCGCGCCCGGGTTGAACAGGAGGCCCGCCGCGCCGGTCTTGCAGTGGTCGACCTGGCTACCGTGACCCTCGCCCAGCAGCGCTTCCTCAGCGGCCAGTCCTCGGAGATCAAAGGCTATCAACTGGACGCTTGCTTCGGTCCCCGGGGGTGCCCGAACAGCACCCAGCCGGTGGACGACCTCCTCCCCCGCATCACGGCGCTGTTGGAGCAGGCCGACCTCTTGGCCTTTCTGAAGCGCCACGTCGATGGACCCCTGAAGTTTCACCACGAATTCCGCATCAGCCTGGCCGAGTGCCCCAATGCCTGTTCCCAGCCCCAGATCAAGGACATCGGGATTATAGGCGCCTGCACCCCGCGGGTGACGGCGGCAGACTGCACGCGCTGCGGGGCGTGC
>JAABRJ010000457.1 GCA_011390985.1 Desulfobacteraceae bacterium | reverse complement strand
TGGGGCACGCGCCCCGCGCCGTTGACCACCAGGTCGACCTCGAAGACGCCGTCTGCGGCCGTCGCGACGACGAAGCCCGCGCCCTTTTTGGCGATCGACTGGATCTTTACCCCGGTGAGCAGCCCGATCCCTTCGACCGCCGAGGCTTCCACCAAGAGATCGACCATCTCGGCGTCAAACGGTCCCAGCGGCCGGTCGGCAACCTCAAGGATCAGGATCCGTCGCGCTTGCGGGCCCAGGCGGGCGGCAAAATGCGCGAACTCAAAGGAAATGAAACCGCCGCCGACAAACAGGATGCGGCCGGGCAGGGTCTTCAGGTCGAGAAAGGCGTCGCTGGTAACGATGTGCTCGGCCCCCGCGATCGGCAGCCGCATGGGGGCCGCACCCGTGGCCAGAACGCAGAAGCGCGGCCGGATTTCGCGGCCGCCAATCACCAGCGTGCGGTCATCCTTGAATTTGGCGGCGCCCGCCAGAAAGTCGATCCCGGCCTTTTTGAAGCCCTTTATGGTCCCTTCGGGGACCCGTTCGGTAAAGCGGTTTTTCTGCTCCAGAATGGCGGGCCAGTCGGCTTCGGGCGCCGCCGCGATGCCCTTGCCCAGCAGGTGCCGGGACCTGGCGATGGTTTCGGTGACCTCGTAGAACCACTTCTTCGCCTGGCAGCCGGCCAGGGCGCAAACCCCGCCCGGGCGATCACTTTTTTCAACCACGGCCACCGTCAGCCCGCCGGCGCTCAACTCATAGGCGGCCGTCTGACCGGCGGTTCCCGCTCCGACAATCACGACGTCGTATCGATCCATTGTTTTCTCCGACAAAAGGGGTTGGATTCGAAATTTTGTCCTCGAACGGTTTCCGGCGGCCGAAGCGAAATCCTCCCCGCCTTTCAGCCTTCAAACAGGCTGCGACCCGACCACCAGCACCTCGCGCTCCAGATCGACGCCGAATTTTTCAAAAACCGACCTGCGCACCGCTTCGGACAGGTCGAAGATCTCGCGGCCCGTGGCACCCCCACGGTTGACCAGGACCAGGGCCTGCCGGTCGTGGACCGCGGCATGGCCCACGGCCCGGCCCTTCCAGCCGCATTTTTCGATCAGCCAGGCGGCGGCCAGCTTGAAGCCCTTTGCACCCTGGGAGTAGCGCGGCAGGTCGGGAAAATCATGCAACAGCCCGTCCAGCAGCGTTTGGCTGACCACCGGGTTTTTGAAAAAGCTGCCGGCATTGCCCAGCCTGGCGGGGTCGGGCAGTTTGCCCTGCCGGATGGCGACGATCGCCTTGCGCAGGTTCTCCAGATTCAGGGCCCCGATCTGTTCAACGGCCTGGAGGACCCCGGGGTAGTGGGTAACCAACGCGGGCTGCCGGCAAAGCCGGAAAACAACGGCGGTTATGAGGAAGCGGCCCTGCCAGGGCCCCTTGAAATGGCTGTAGCGGTATGCGAAACCGCAGTCCTGGGGGAGGATCGTGACCATCCTGCGCTCGGGAATCGAAATCGCCTCGATGCGCTCGATGACGTCTTTGACTTCAACCCCGTATGCGCCGATATTCTGAACCGCGCTGGCCCCGACGCTGCCCGGGATATGGGACAGGTTTTCGACGCCGCCCCAGCCGTTTGCCACCGCCAGGGCCACCAGGTCGTCCCATTTCTCGCCGGCCATGGCCTTTACCAGCACGTGCCCATGACGACGCGCCTGGAGGACCGCGGTCCCCTGCAGGGCGGGGTGCAGCAGGACGCCGTCGAAATCCTCCACGAAAAGCAGGTTGCTGCCCCCCCCGAGGACCATCCAGCGCCGGTTTGCGAGGGGCTGGCGGGCAAGAAAATCAAGGATTTGATCTTCCGCGGCAAACCGGACGTAGGTTTCGGCCGAGGCCTGGACCTTGAAGGTCGTCAGGGGTGCGAGGGGCTGATTTTTCCGGATATCCATTGGTTTGGCTGCCGAACTTTCCCCGGCGCAGCATGTGCCCAAAGCCTGAAAGGCGCTCAGCGCCGCACGACCGCTTGCCGCCGGTTTTTCGCTTGGCGCCC
>JAABRJ010000456.1 GCA_011390985.1 Desulfobacteraceae bacterium | reverse complement strand
GCCTGAGTTTGCCGAAAAGATTCATGATCTCGTTTTCTGTTGGATACCGGTGACAAGGGCCTCCTCGCGGGTCACCCGGCCGGCCACTGGGGCCCAAAAACCCGGTGGGGATCGAAGCTAGCTGACGACCCAGATGGCCATCTCGCGCGCCATCTGCATCACCTTGTTGCCCACCCGACCCATGTAGAATTCCTGGATGCGGGAGAGCCCCCGGCGGCCCACCACGATGGTGCCGAAACCGCCGCGCTTGGCCGCCTCGTAGATCGCCCCCGAGCGGCTGGCGACACCGGTCAGGAGTTCGGTCTGAATGCGCTCGGAGGAGACACCGGCCGCGACCATGCGGCTTTTGGCGTGGTCCAGCTTCGCGTGCATCTCGTTGTCGATCTCGGCCATCAGCCCCTTCTCGTCTTCGCTTGAAAAGATGGCCTCATGGACCGCCCCGGGCCCGCCAAGACCCTTGACGACACTCATCAAGGTGATGTCGAAGCTCGACCCCACCGCCATCTGCGCCACATGATCAACGGCCCTCTCCGCGCCCTCGGAGCCGTCGAAGGCCACCAGCAGCTTGCCGGGCTCGGGCTTGCCGCCCACCATCCAGACCGGCACATCCTGGCACTTCTGGATCAGCTTGAGGGCCGTGCTGCCCACCACGATGTCCTTCAGGCGGCTCACGCCCCAGCGCCCCAGGACCACCGCGCTGTAGCCCGACTGGGCCTCGAAGAGAATGTCGCGCGCAATTCCGACCTTTGCCGGATGCAGTTCCACCCGGATCGCCTTGCCATCGAAACCGGCTTCCTCCAGGATCTTGCGCGCGTGGACCATGCCCCCCTCGACCCCCTTGCGCTGCTCGGCCTCCCAGGCGGCGATTTCGGTCAACCGGGTCCGCCCCATGGGGTTGATGCCCATGTCCCAAAACGCCTGGTCGATCTGCCGCAAGGCGTGGTAAAGTAACACCTGGACCCTCTCCGGCCCCAGCATGTTCTTGATGTAGCGCACCGCATCCAGCGCCTGGTCGGAGCCGTCGATGGCCACCAGCAACTTCTTGACACCTAAATTTTTCATATCCCCTCCCTTTTTCGCCGTCCGCCGGACACCCTCGAAACGCCCGGCAGGAACCGGACGCCGTTGAAAGTAGCGGTCCTTTCGACTGGCGAAGGACCCCTGGATCGCCAATTTGCCTGGAAAGCCTGCCTTTCAGATGGGGACTGGGCACCCCGTTGCACGCGCCGGCTGCCTGTCAGTAGACCTCACGCCGGTTCTCGCGATGATCGACGATATAGAGCAGGACAGCCTCCCGCTTGAGCTCCTCCCGGAGCTGGTCGAAGCGGCTGCGGTCCACATGGTAGGCACGGATGTAGACGTTGCGGAACCCTGCAGGCGCCCCCTCGCTGTGGGAGAGCAGACTCACCATTCGGCCGCCGTAGCGGCGAATGATCTCGCTGAGGGTCTGGATCCGTCCCGGTTCCTCGGGGATCTGGAAGGCGAACTGGATGCCGCGCATCTTGAGCCCCGTGAGGCGGATCATGGCGCGGAAGATATCCGACTGGGTGATGACCCCCACCACCGCATCCGAATCGACCACCGGCACACCAGATATTTTGTGTTTCAATAGAATTTCGGCGGTTTCCTCGACCGTCGCATCCGGCGGGACCGTGACCGGGTCTTGGGTCATGATCTCCCGCACCCGGATTTTGCTCAGAAGGTAGAGAAGTTCATAAACGTCGAGCGCCGTCGCATCCGAGGCCGAGGCCCGTTTGAGATCC
>JAABRJ010000455.1 GCA_011390985.1 Desulfobacteraceae bacterium | reverse complement strand
CCCTGTCGGTGACGACCCCTACCAGCTTCCCCATGTCCATTACCGGCAGCATTCGGATCTTGTGCTCGCGCAACAGCTGGTTGGCGTCCTTCATGGCTTCGGAGGCATCCACGGAAATGACTTCCTTGCTCATCCAATTTTTGACCAGCATAAGGAATTTCTCCTTCATGAGCAGGCGAGTGAGTATCTGCGCCAGCGGCACCAGCCGGACCTGCCCGGAAAAATAGCAGAAGCCATGCCAACCTTCGTAG
>JAABRJ010000454.1 GCA_011390985.1 Desulfobacteraceae bacterium | reverse complement strand
AGAATACCTATGGCCGCTACCAGGGCTCGGCCCACCGACCGCATTTTTCCGGAGGCAGCCGCTGTGCCGACGGCAACCGGTTCACGGCCCCGATCCGGCAGCCGGGATTTTCGTTCGGCGGTTCGGTCTGGGGTCGCCGCTGATCCCCCCGCCGCGGGGGCCGGGCGCTGCTTGCCGGGCGCCGGGCCCCCGTGATATGTGAGTGCTCGGCGGCCCTGCGCACATCGCGACGCGGGCAGGGCCGGCGGTGAGAAGGGACGCTACGGTGGGGATGGTGCTCGACAAATTGATGGCTGTGCAGCCCCTGCGCGCAGACGCCTACGAAGGCAGCGGGTCCACGGGTTCCTGGACGGATGAGGCTCTGGTAGCGCGGGCGCGCCGCAACGATCCCCGGGCGGGCGACGAACTGGTCCGCCGCTACCAGGAGAAGGTCTACCGCATCGCCTTCGGCATGTGCGACGGGGACCCCGAGGAGGCCCGCGACCTCTCCCAGGAGGCCTTTCTCAAAGCGTTTCGCAACCTCTCCGGATTCAAGGGCGATTCGCGCTTCTACACCTGGTTTTACCGCATCGTCGTCAACACCTGTCTCGACGGACGCAAGCGGCGGCAGCGCTGGCGGTGGCTGATGAACTTCGGGGGACGCCGCCGGGAGGGGGACGGCCCCCCAGACGATCCGGTGGCGAGCGCCGCCGACAACGCCGCCCATGACCCCCTGCAGTCCCTGAGCGACCGTGAGCTGCGGCAGGACCTGCGGGCCGCCCTCAAAACCCTGCCGCCCAAGCAGCGGCTGGTGTTCCAGCTCAAGGTCCAGGAGGAGATGAGCATCCGCGATATCGCCCACATCATGGGGGCGGCCGAGGGGACCGTCAAGAGCCACCTGTTTCGCGCCACCCGCGCCTTGCGCACGGCCCTGGCGGCCTACGCCGAACGATGACATCCGACGGCACGGAGGAGAAAAAGGCCATGAAAACCTGCACCCACTATCAGGAACTCCTGTGGGCCGCGGTTCACGACGAACTGGGGCCCGCAGAGGGCCCAGCCCTGGAAGACCACCTGGCCGGCTGCAGGGCCTGCCGCCGTGAAAAAGAGCGGTTGCTGGAGCTGCTGGCGACCGCCAGAGCGGCGCTCACCCCGCCCGGCCGGTCGGCCGCCGAGCAGGCCGAGCTGACGCGCTGCATTCGGCGCGCCCTGGCCGCCGACCGCGATCGGCACGGCGCGTGGCGCCGGCTTCTGCCGACGCGGGCGTTCTGGCGTCTGCCCGCCCTGGCCGCCGCAAGCGCCGCCGTCGCAGTGCTGGTCTGGATGGCCCTGCCGGCGGTTCAGCTGCAGCGGCCGGTACGCACCGCCGCCACGCCGGCGCTGGAGGAACCGGCGCTCTACGAGGATATCGAGATTCTCAACAACCTGGAAATGCTCGAGGAACTGGAAGACATTCAACGCCTGGTGCGCATCGTGGACAGCCGCGACTACGGCCGCCTGCCCCTCAAACCCGAATTTCCGGCAGTGGAGACCCAACTGGGCCATGATCCCCGTTATGCCTAAGCCCGTCGAAAAATGGAGCCGCCGGCTGTCGGCCGCGCTGGCTATCTGCCTGCTGCCGCTGCTGTTAGCGGCCCCGGCCGCCGGAGCGCTGCCACCAGAAACGCCGCGGCCGATCCTGCAGCACGGGATGGAAGAACCCGATGCAAACGCCTATTTGACGCAAAGGGGCCGCACCCGCAGCGACGACCCGGCCATCTCCGACCAGCAGCGGCAGCACCTCCAGCAGCAGTACCGCAAATGGCGCGCCCTTCCCCCCGAAGAGCAGCAGAAACTGCGGCGCCGCCAGCAGGAACTCGAGCAGATGCCGCCGGAATCACGCAGCCTTTACCAGAAGCGGTTTCAGCAGTGGCAGAACATCCCGGATTCCGAACGCCAGCAATTGCGCCGGCAGATGGACAACTGGGAGCAGCTCTCGCCCCAGGAGCGCGAGGCGATTCGCCGCCGTTTCAACGACTGACATAACCCCCCGCCCCCGTCCCTCGGG
>JAABRJ010000453.1 GCA_011390985.1 Desulfobacteraceae bacterium | reverse complement strand
AGGCCGAGGGTCGTCAGCTTCTCCCCATCCCGGATGCTGAACCGTTGAACCAGGTGTTTGCGCTCGTCCTGACGGACATCCAAGTCCACGCTGGGGCCGTCCGTCACGCTAAGGCTGCCGCTGAAGCCGATGGCACCGGTCGCTTGCCACTTGAAAAGACCGTTGGCAACCTTGAGCGGGGTGCGCACGCCGATCCCCGCCGGCACCCCCAGCCGTTTCAGCAGCAGCGCCGCCGAGGCCGCGTGCAACGCGCCCTCCACGGTCAGGTCGATCCCCGAAACGGGCCCGGGAAAACCTGCAAGGCTGCCGCTGGCCGCCAGCCGGGCGTCCTCGTAGGACAGGGCGGCATCGTGAAACTGCAGCCGGCCGTTTTGCGCCTGGAAGCGCCCCGTGGCGATCCCCAGCGGTGCCCCCAGCAGCCCCGCCCCGGCCGTAAAGTCCGCCAGACGGCCGGCGCACTGGAACCGCCAACGGTCCGGCGCAAGAAGAGGCCCCGTGAGGGTAAGCGTGGCCAGTTCGACGCCCCCCGCAAGCGGCGCCAGTCGACCGAGGGGCTGTTGCAGCGCCCCGGAACCCAGCAGCCAGGGGGAGAGTTCGGCCAGCGCCACGCGTCCTTCCAGGGACGCGATCGCCAGCGGGTAGGGCGGCCGCCGTCCCAGGCTGGCCGACAGCCCCTTGAGGGTCGTGTTCCCCATTTTCCCGCCCAGCCCGTCCACCTGGACCGCATCGGAATCAAAGAAAAAGGTGCCGCCGCTCAGGCTTACCCGGTCGGGCAGCCGCTGGTAGTCGGCTTCGAGGGCAAACTCGGTGACCGCCACCGCCACCCCCATGCCCGCCGGCCGCTTTTCGAGCTTCAGGCGTCCCCGTCCCCGGCCGCACACCTTATCCAGCCTGGCCAGCTCGGCCAGATAGACCGGATGTCCGCCGATCTGCTGCAGCACCGCCGGCAGCTGGGCCAAGTCGGCCGCCACCTGGATGTCCAGCGCAAAGGGAGTGTTGGCCGCCGGGGTCAACCCCAGGCGCAACGCGCCCTCCCGCCCCACGGAATTCCCCAGGCGGGCCTGCAGCCCGCTGCCGGTCAGCCGCCCCTCTGAAATCAGCACCTCGCCGGCCACTTCGCTCAGGTCCAGCCCCGGTTTCGGCACAAACACGCGGCCATCGGCAAGCTGCGCCCGGACACGGAAATTTTGCCACCCGGCCAGTTCCCTGAACGTGTTTCCCGAGGCCTCGCAGTGCACCTCGGGAAGGCGCCCGCCGCGCACGATCGAGAGCACCTTGCGCACCACCGGGTTGTCGCCCGCCAGGTCCTGCAGCGACTGCCGGACGGCGGTGGCGTCCACGTCGCGCCCCGCCATCGCCAGCGTGACCCGCGGAGCCTGCCCGGCAAGATGCAGCCGGCCGGAAATGACCGCCGCCGGGGCCGCCAAGCGCAGGGAGTCGAGCCCGATCTCGAGGGCCGTGCCGTCCAGGGCGACCGTGAGGCCCAGATCGTCGCCCTGGAACGCCGCCTGCCCCGTGGGTCCCGTCAAAGAGGCCCTAAAGCGGGGGCTTTGCAGTTTCGCCCGCAGCCCGGAACCGGCGGCGGCCGTGAAGGCGGCGCTAAGATCGATGGGGGCGACCTGCAAACGCGCGGCGGTCGCGGGTGCGACGGTTTTAAGGAGGGGGGAGGGATCTAAGCCCGTGATGTCGGCATGACCGCGCAGGACCTCCTCGCCCATGGGGGTCTCGCCCGCGGCGACCAGACGCTGCCACAGGCT
>JAABRJ010000452.1 GCA_011390985.1 Desulfobacteraceae bacterium | reverse complement strand
CTGGCAACCCTTAGTTTGAAGGGCGGCGCGACGGCTGCGGGCGGGACCGGCCAGAAAGCCTGCAGCCCCTGCGCCTGGGGGCCGCTCTCCGGCAGCTGCAGGACAACTTCCGGGGCCAAAAGGTGAACCGCGGCCGGCTCCAGGCTGCCCGTTAAAAGGGGCGCCAGCCGCGGGTAAAGGGTCGCCTCGGGCAGTTCGCCGCGCACGAAACCCGGAACCCGCACCCGGCAGCCGCTGACCTGCACCCGCAATCGCGGGAAAAAGGTT
>JAABRJ010000451.1 GCA_011390985.1 Desulfobacteraceae bacterium | reverse complement strand
TAATCCCCGCCTAATTCCCGGCTAATCGCCGACCTGATAATCTGCGCCAACCCAAACCATGACAGAAATGGCAATTATGAAAGCACTCTCTTCCTCCCACCCCCTTAAATGCAGCGCGGCCGACCTGGCCTGCCGCATACACCGGCTCTATCGGGAAGAAAACCCGTTGCTTCAACAGCAGGTGTATGAACTGATCCTGGGCGCCTTGCGGACTTTCTGTGACGAGGCGGACGCCGCGGGCGCATGCCGGGGGTGCGGTAAATGACGGCCCCTCGATTCGAAAAGCTCGCAAAAGGAGAACCGTAAATGCGCGTCGATCTTCATGTTCACTCTCGTTTTTCGCAGCACCCCTCCCAATGGTTTCTGAAGAAAATCCGATGCCCGGAAAGCTTTACCGATCCCCTTCACATTTATCAGACCGCACGCAAAATCGGGATGTCGCTGGTCACCATCGCCGATCACAACACCATCGACGGTGCCCTCGAGATCGCCCATCTGCCGCAAACCTTTCTAAGCGAGGAGATCACGGCCTACTTTCCCGAAGACCGCTGCAAGGTGCATGTGCTGGCCTACGCCATCTCGGAGGCGCAGCACCAGGAATGCCAGAGGCTGCGCTTCAACCTCTACGAACTGGTCGCCTATCTCAACCAGTCCGGCATCTGCCACGCCATTGCGCACCCGCTGTATGCCGTAAATGACAAACTGACCCTGGCGCATTTTGAACGCCTGCTGCTGCTCTTCCGCAACTTCGAACTCAACGGCGCCCGCAGTCCCCAGCTGAACACGATCATCACGCGGGTTCTCGCCGGTCTGTCGGCTGCAGAAATGGCGCGCCTGGAAGAGCGCCACCAGCTCACAGCCGCCGTGCCGGAACCCTGGCGCAAAAACGTGGTGGGGGGCTCGGACGATCATAGCGGCCTCAATATCGCCCGAACCTTCACCGCGGTGGAAGGGGCGGATTCGGTTGCGGCCTTTTTCGCGGGCATCGAAAACCGCCGGGGACAGGTTCATGGGGTGCCCGCGACCCCCGAAACCATGGCCCACAATCTGTATGGCATCGCTTACCAATACTACAAAAACCGCTTTGACCTCGGCCGCTATGCCCGCAAGGATCTTCTGATCCATTTTCTCGACCGGGTCCTCGACCCCAAATCGCCCCAGAACGAGGGTCTGGTGTCCCGCATCTATCATTTCTGGCAATACCGCCGGCACCCCAAAAACCCGGCTGCCAGCGCCCCCTCCCTGGTCGCCCAAATCAAGGCCGAAGCCCACCGGCTGATTCGAAAAAACCCGGATCTGTTCGTCCTGCCGACGCCTGCTGCCGGGGAGCACCGCCCCCTGGAGACAACCTGGCAGTGCTTTGTCAATCAGGTGTCCAACGCCCTGGTCTGCCAGTCCGCGGACCACCTCATGAACCACCTGGCAGGGGCCAACCTGTTTCGCATCTTTCAAACCCTGGGCTCCGCCGGCGGCCTCTACACCCTGATGGCGCCCTACTTTCTCGCGTATACCCATTTCACCAAGGATCGTTGCCTGGGACAAGAGGTTGAAAGGCGCTTCGGGGTCACGCCCGAGACCCCAGCAGACGCCGGCCGGGAGAAGGCTGTGGCGCAATTCACGGATACGTTTTACGATGTCAACGGCGTCGCGCTTACCCTGCAGCAGCAGGTGGCATTGGCCCGGCGCCAGGGCAAGCCCCTGACAGTGATCACCTGCGACAAGGGGCAACACGCGGCCAGAGACGGCGTCCGCAATTTCAAACCGGTGCGGGTTTACGATCTGCCCGAATACCCCCTGCAGAAGGTTCACCTGCCGCCGTTTCTGGACATGCTGGGCTACTGCTACGAGAACCACTTCGATCAGGTCCACAGCGCCACACCGGGGCCCGTGGGGTTGGCCGCCCTGGCCATCGCCCGCATCCTGAAACTGCCCATCAGCGGCACCTACCACACCGCCTTTCCCCAGTATGCCCGCTTTCTCACCGGCGACGACGCGCTGGAGGACCTCACCTGGAAATTTACCCTTTGGTATTACGATCAGATGGACGTGATCTA
>JAABRJ010000458.1 GCA_011390985.1 Desulfobacteraceae bacterium | reverse complement strand
AATCCGGCGCTGCCAGACCGTCAGCGGCCTCCGGATCAGGTCGGGGCGGGGCGCCCTGTGCAGCCTGGAGTTGCGCCGCATGCGCTGGGGCGTTTTTTTCAGCCCTGGCTGTCGTCACGAGCCGAAGCGGCGGCATGGTAGACGGGCGCGGGATAATGTTCCCGGCGGGAGGCGGCGACTGCCCGATTGGCGATATCCTGAACCTTTTCGTAGGCCTGCTCGTTCTTTTTGGACAGATCGCTGATTTGGGCCGCCTGTGAGGCCACCAGCTTCTCGAGGGCCTCAATTTTTCCCATAAGGACGTTCTTTTCACCCTCGAACCGGGCTTCCATGAGCGCTTTGGCGCTTTCGGAAGCCCGCGTGATGCGCTCGTTGGTTTCCGCCACCGCCGCCTGAACCGCAGCCTCGTTGCGCTTCGGGAAGCTTTCGACCTCTTTTTGGAGGGCCGCCATTTCCTTCTCACGCTTGGCCAGGGATTCTTCGCGGGTGTCGAGTTCGGCCGTGCGCTGCTGATAGGCCGTTTCAAAATCACCGCGTTTTACGGCGATCTCCTTCTCGAGCGCCTGCAGCTCGTCTTCCAGCGCGTTTTTACGCTGTTCTTTTTCACGCGCAAAGGCATACGCGTATTCTTCCTTTTCCCTCTGGCGCTGCATGTTGAGCGCTTCCGTTTGCTCTTTGACCCGCCGATCGTGGTCGGTCTTTTCGCGCTGCCACCCGGCGCGCATTTCCTGCACCTCGGCTTCGAACGCGGCTTTTTGCGCCGCCATGTCGCGCTCGAATTGGGCCTTCTTCGCCCGCTGAGCGTCAATCAGGGCGGCCAAGTCGGAAGCGGCCGTTTCCACCTCGTAGAGGGTGTCGAGCTCCTCCTGCTTGGTCTCGATGGCGGACTTTATTTTGCGGTAGGTCTCGATTTCGCGTTCGAAGCGCTCCGCCAGGTCGGTCAATTCACGGCTGATCGCCCCGCGCAAGTCTTGCAGGCGCTGCAGGGGATCCTGGGCTGCCTGGGCATCGGCGGTCGTCGTGGCCGCCTGTTTTTCCAGCCGTTTTCTGGCTTTTTCGGCATCCAGTAGATCCTTGTCCAGAGTGTCCACCCGTTTTTTGGCCGCCTCATAGGCGTCCAGCAGCTCTTTTTTGGTGTTGGCCATGGAAACGCTGGGAAGTTCGATTTCTTGGGTCATGGTGGTGTCCTGTCAGGTGGCGAAGTCACTGCAGTGGCCTGCGCTCGGGAAGCCATGCGAAACGCTTGGTGACACATCACGACCGCATGCAAGTCCTGGCAAGCGAATGCACCCGGCGGGTCGTGTGGCCCGTCCGCAGCGCTGCCGAAACCGGTACCGATCCGGCCGGGGGATAATGGCGTCCTGATTTCGATCAGTGAGTTACCACGGCTTGGCGTCGTAGTCAAACCGGTATGGCCGCGATCAGCCGGTGCACGTCACCGGGGTGGATGTCGCCGATATTGCCGATGCGAAACGTATCGCGATCCGTCACTTTGCCCGGGTAGATGACAAAGCCCTTGGCTTTGAGGTCCCCGTAAAACCGCTGGAAGCGCCACGCGGGGTCTGAGGGGTACAAGAAAGCCGTGATGAAGGGCGCTTGCAGCGCCGCCGGCAGCAGCGGCTGAAACCCCAGGCCTTGCATTCCCGCCACCAGGATCCGGTGGTTCTCGCAGTAGCGGCGATGGCGCGCCGCCAAGCCGCCCTCGGCTTCCAGTTCGATTAAGGCCTGGAAAAACGCGCGGACCACGTGGGTCGGAGAGGTGAAGCGCCACTTGCCATGGCCGTCCTCCATGGTCCGCCATTGATCGTAAAGATCCAGGCTCAGGGAGCGCGCCTGCCCGCGTGTTTCGGCCAGCACCGCTCTTCTGGCAATCACAAATCCGAAGCCCGGGACCCCCTGGATGCATTTGTTGGCGCTGCTGACCAGGTAGTCCACGCCCATTTCCGCCAAATCCATGGGAACACCGCCGAAACTGCTCATGGCATCCACGATCAAACACCTGCCATGCGCCTTGACGATGCGCGCGATGGCGGCCAGCGGGTTGAGCATTCCCGTGCTGGTTTCACAGTGCACAACCGCCACGTGGGTAATCGCGCGGTCCGACTGCAATGCCGCTTCGAGACGGCCCGGATCGGGCGCTGCCAGGTCATCACCGTCATGGACCTCGTGGGCGACGCCGCCGCGCCGGGCAATTTCCGCAATGCGCCGGCCGTAAGCGCCGTTGGCCAAGACCAGCAGCTTACCATTAGGCGGTAAGGCGGTGGTGACCGTGGCCTCCACGCAGAAGGTGCCGCTGCCCTGCATCAGCACGGCGGTGTAGTCGGTGGCCGGGGTCGCCAGCGCAACCAGCCGCCGCCGAATCTCCTCACCGATGGCGTTATAGTCGTCGTCCCACGTGCACCAGTCCCGCAACATGGCGGATTTCACCGTTTTGGTGGTGCTCAGGGGGCCGGGGGTGAGCAGCAGGTAGGGGTTGTCGGGCATCGCAGCAGGGTCCATGGTGCTCCTATTTTTTCAGGGTGTCTTGAAACGCCTTTTCAAGAATGGTGAGGGCGCGCTCCAGGGCGTGCGCCTCGATGGTGAGCGGCGGCGTCAGGGTCAGAAAACTGCCTTGGGACACCTTGAAGCTGAGCCCCATCGCCAGGCAGGCATACAGGACCTGCTCGGCTGAATCGACTGCGGGGGTTTTCTCTTCCCGATCCAAAACCAGGTCCACACCGAACAACACCCCCTCCCCCAGACGTCACCGCACACTCAGGCACGGCGTGGAGAGGCTCTGGTGAAGAAAATAGCGCGCATCCTTCTCCAGCCAGTTACTGGTTTCGCCGTCGAGATGGCGCGACTGCCAGCGGCGGCGGCGGGCGGAGCGGTTGCCGTCGCCTTCACTCCGGTCATCCCGATGCACGGGCTTGTTGGTCAGTCGCATATTTCCCTTTCCCTCTGCGCCACCGGGCGGCGGCTCAGATGCCGAGCAGCGGATGCGCGCCCTTTTTCAGCCGCCGCTGAATATCATCGACCACCGCCAGGCACTTCCAGATGCCCGTGACCACATAATGGGCGCCGGCCTCCCGAAAGCGGGTTTCAATGCCGGCCAGCCGCCGGTTGCGATCATCGGCGGGGAGGGCCTCGACCTGCTCCTTGGACAGCCCCAGTTCGTTTCCCGACTGGCTCAGACCAATGGTCCACATGCCGGCGTTGAGGCCCTCCTGGACGTCGCTGATGGTGTCCCCGATTTTGATCATGGAGGACAGTGGAAACACCTGCAGCCCGATGGCGTTTTGATAACACATCCAGGGAAACGGTCGTCCGGCCGGAACATCCGACGAACAGACCACGCAATCCGGGCTGTAACCTCTTTTGGCGGCTGCGGGGACCAGCACGGCCATCATGGGCGCCGTGTAGCCCGTGCAGGAGCCGATCTTGATGTTGCGCTCCCGCAGGCCGTCAACAAACGGCAGCAGGCCGTCGATGGGGTCGGCGTGCCGGGCGATGGTATCGACCATCAGCGCCTCGGTCTGCGCATACAGCGCCGCCACGTCGTTTTCGTCGGGCGTTCGGCCATATTTTTGCCGCCACTGGGCAGCCGTCCCGGGCAGCCCGCACAGGCGGCGGATATGCTCCTGCTTTTCGAGGCCCATAAACCGGCGGGCATCGGATACCGGGACGGTGATGCCGAATTTTTCGAACACATGCCCAAACACGGCTGGCGGCCCCATGCAGCCATAATCGACGGTCGTGCCGGCCCAATCGAGAATCACCGCCTGGACGGAACCGGAGCGGGCGGCAGCGCGAGCAAGGATGGTCATGGATGGGGGGTTCCTCTCAGATGGAAGGGTGTCATCGGCTTGCCCAGGCCTGGCTGCGGGTTTTCAGCCGATGCGTCAAAGCCCCGTAGACGATGAGAACCGCCAGGTTGGTGAGCAGAATCAGAACGGACATGGCACAGGCCGGGGCCACGTCCCCGGCGTCATCCATGTTGGCAACCGCCACGGAGGCCAGTGGGAGATCCGCCGAATAGAGAAAGATCACCACCGACACCGTCGCCATGGAATTGACAAAGAAGTACAACCCGATTTCGAGAATCGCGGGGATGCACACCGGCACGGTGACGCGTGCAAAGATTTTCGTGAAGGCGACGCCCATGGATTCGGAGACCGTTTCAAACTCCTGGTCGAGCTGTTTGAGCGCCGTGGTGGCAGTCAGAAAACTGACGGAAAAAAAGTGAACGATGTTGCTGATCACCAGGATGCTCATGGATGCGTAAATAAAATTCAGGGGGTTGGGTACAAAGATGCCGCCGGCGTTCCACCCCGGGGCGTTGAAGAAAAAAATGTAGGCCCGACCGATGACCAGGCCGGGAAGCGCCAGCGGAAGAATGGCAAGGAAATAGGCGACTTGGCGCAGGCTGGCCATCTGACGGGTCTTTTCGATCAGGTAGGCGGCGCAGAAGGTTATGGCGATGCCGAAGACGGCGGAATAGAGGCTCATGCGGATGCTGTTGAAAAAGGCCGCATACCCGCCGCCGCCGGTGCCGGTGAAGCGGAAGTGCCCGAACCCCAGGGTCAGGTTGTAGGGCCACACCGTGACCAGCGAGGCGTAGACCGCGGTAAAATAAATCCCCAGGATCAGCATGACCACCAGGCAACAGAACCCCGTATAGCGCGGGCGTCGCTTCCAGGCCGAGCGCGCGCTGCGGGCTGTGGGTGATCCCTATTTGGCCTCGCTTTTGCCGTCATAGCGGCGGGTCCACTCCGCCAGGATCCGTTCGCGGTTCTGGGCCGCCCAGTTGAAATCATTTTCGATCAGCTGGCCCTCGGGGTCCGCCGGAAACCTTTCGGGAATGGCGACGCCGGTGGCGTAGGCTGTCACGGGGTAGACCTGGGCATAGGCTTTCATGATCTCCTCGCTGATGGCCCAGTCGAGAAAGGTTTTCGCAGCCGGCTTGATTGCCGCCTTTCAGTTTGGGTCGATTGTGTTGGGATTTGATGATGAGCTGGTTAGATTATGGTTAGCGCGCTTTCAGGCTTGATTTGGGGAGGGGGTCCGAATTTTGCCGGGCGGACGTGACCTTGATGAGATGGTCGCGCGCCACCCGGTTTCGAGGTATAAAAAAGGATCAGGTTTGGCAGCCGGGCAAATCTCGAATACAGGTAAAAGCGCGCGGTCGGTTGTCATAGAAAGTTCATCGTCAATTTTTCCAGGTTTGATCCGATAATATTGCAATGCTTGCAAAATTTTCGATTTTATATGGGCAAGGCGTGCAAAATTTTCATCTTTCAATTCTACTATGCAAGTCAGTATCCGGGAGGAAAGAGTGGATTTGATTAGAGATCTATGGCGTGGTGACGTTCCTTTGGTGAAAACATACTGGTTGTTCGGCGTGGTTGCTGGAATTTTTTTCAATATTTCCTTTACCTACATCGAATTCCAGAGTGCCGCATTCTCCGCAGGGCTTGGCGCTATATTTGTGTTTGGCTTTGTTGTGTTCTACTTCGCTTACACAGCCTTTATATCTTTCGGGATATGGAGGAGCGCCAACAAGTATCAAGGCCTCCAAAGGTACGCCATTTTTGCTAAGTTTACTGTAATACTCGGTCTGATTAGCCTCATAAAATTAGTGTTGGAGATGTTTGGTTTCATACCCCCTTCCTAATCGGTTTGAACAGGATTTTCGCAAAGCTCGCGCCTTTAAGCCGCGGCGTTATGTGCAAGTTAGATAGCCAAAAAATTAAATACTGTAGAAGATGGAGGTTGCTATGGAAATGTGGGAACTCCCCGGAGGAAACTCTAATTCAAGTTACACTTACAAGGTGTCATTCAATTTTGATATGCAATTCACTTTTGCAGCGTCCGAAGTTCATCCAATTCGAGAAGGGGGTGCAAACGAACTTCAACCCGCAGAAGAAGTTTTAGTGGACTTGCTGGAGGAAGTAAGAGACTATCTGTCAGAGCGGTACGCGATATGTGACATTGACGCGACCGCTGATTTTGACGCGCTTCTGGGGGTGACCAAATAAGACCGGAAACTCAATCCGGACCACATTCCGCAGCCATTTTGTTTCATTGTAAACTAATTTTTATTTGAACATAAAAAGCTTAATTTTATAGACCGAGATTCTTTTTTATTTTTTTTCGATTACACGGGGATTTTCTTGTGACAATCGGGGAAATACTTAGACGCAAGACCCGCAGGAATCTTTGCCTGGGCCTGCTATTCTGGCTCGCTTTGGCAGGCTCGATGTTTGTCGCCGCCAAGTGGAATATACGGATTTTGCCCCTGGTTTTGTTCTTGCCTTTTATCGCCGTAGTATTGGCGCAAATGTTCTTCGTTCGCTGCCCTCGTTGCAGCGGAAATCTCGGGCAACTACTGACCCAGACAATGGCGCCTGGGAAGTGGAAAACCCGAGTCAAGCATTGTCCGTTCTGCGGAGTTGATTTCGATGACCACCCCTATCCTTAAAAAGCAAAGGGGGAGGGGCGTGCAGCGCATTCATGGCTTTCGGATAAAATAATCACCATCAGGTTTTTTGCCGAAGGCGATAAACCGTGTCACAAAGGAGTTGGTCGCGCCTGAAAATCGGGAAACACCAAGCCCAGGCTGTTTCGACCAAGTGTTAGATCTTGGAAGTGCGCAACAGCATATCGGCCTCGGCATTGCGAATTTTTTCCATTTGATCATGCCTGCGCTTTCTGGCCTTGTTGAGCTTGTCGGTCAGATCATCAAAATCCGCGGGTTTGAAAAGAAAATCGTAAGCGCCGAGCTTCATTCCCTGGACGGCGGCCTCCATCGTGCCGTGGCCGGTCAGCATGATCACTTCAACCAGCGGATGTCTTTTTTTGATTTCCTGCAAGGTTTCAATGCCGTCCATGCCCGGCATTTTGACATCCAGGATGACGACATCGATTTCCGATTTATCCAACGTGTCCAGGCACTCCTGGCCGCTGAAGGCCGAAACGACTTTTTCCCCTTTTTCCGTGAGTCGCAGGCTTAACATTTCCACAAAATCTTCTTCATCGTCGACCAGCATGATGTAACTGGGTGTTTTAAACATGATGGTTCTCCTGTTTTCTGGTTATTGGCTTGCTGGAACCAGGCCATTGAATGGAAAAACGATCTGTTGCGAGTTGAAACCCATCGGATCGGGCGATATCTGACCGACTCGGTGGGTATTGATGGGCGCCTCCTGGTGTTATTTGACGAACCCGATGAGCGGCCAGTAGATCATGACGCTCACGACACAAATCGCCAGCAGGATCAGGCACCAGGGGACGGCGATCTTGACGAAATCTTTCTGGCTGAAGTAACCGGTGCTGTATGCGATGATGGTGGGGGGGCAGCCGATCACGAGCATGATGAAGGAGGTCGTCATGGGCGCCAGCATGGCCACGGATTGCGGTGACATCTGCATCAGTTCGGCCATGGGCAGCGTGATGGGCAGCATCAGCGCCACGGCCGCCGAATTGCTCATCATGCTGGACAGAAACGACCCGAAAAAGCCCATTCCGTAGTAGACCACAAACGTTGGCTTGCCG
Organism: Desulfobacteraceae bacterium; assembly: GCA_011390985.1. Lineage (GTDB taxonomy): Bacteria > Desulfobacterota > Desulfobacteria > Desulfobacterales > JAABRJ01 > JAABRJ01. The sequence continues at coordinate 4,627 of JAABRJ010000458.1, read as the reverse complement.
TCGAGCAGCGGCAGCAGGGTCTCGGCCAGAAACCTCCCGGCGCCGCTGTCCAGCATGGATACGCCCATGGACACGCCCGCACCAAAGACAATCCAGGACTCCCACGGGAATTTGTCGCAAATGGTTCGGAAGCTGATCCAGCCGGGCGCACAGAAACCGAGGATCGCAAAGGCCGCCGGCACGCTGTAATGCCAGCCGGTAAGGTCCCCTGAAAACCAGAGAGCAAAGGTGATCACGAAGACCGTCAAGACCCCCCACTCCTTGCCGCTCATGGGGCCCGGATCGGCCAGCTCGATGCCCACCAGCTCTGTTTCCTTGGGCCGCAGCAGGACCCACAGGATAGCCCAGGTGGCCACGGCGGTCAGGATGCAGATGGGGAACATGATGACGATGTATTCCAGAAAGCCGATTGTGATTTGCCCCCCGCTGAATTTTTGGAGGATTTCAAGGGCCAGGGGGTTGCGCCCGCCACCGAGAAGGGTGGCAAACCCACCGGCCGAAGCGGATAGCGGGATGAGCATGAAGAAAAAAGTCGGCAGCCGGTGCCCCATGCCCGGCTTCATCCCCATGCTCATGAATACCGGCACAAAGGCAAAGACCATGATGACCGTAATCGTGGCATCGTGAAAGACGGTGGAGGTGAGGGTGCAGCCGATGGCCAGAATCAGGCTCAGGCGCTTGACTTTGGTGCCCGCAAACTTCAGCAGATAAAACATCAGCCGGTTGGCCAGACCGACCTCGTTCAAGACCACCCCGAACATGATGACCATGAGTACGAACATGACCGCCGGGCTGGCAAAGGGCGCCCAGGCGTTCTGGGCGGGCTGGATCTTTAAAAGGATCAAACTGGCGCCCGCCAGGAGGGCGGTCACGCCGATGGGAACCGCCTCGCTGACCCACAAAACAACAACGGTCACTAGAAGCGCCAAAAAGCGGTGGGCTTCAGGCGTCAGATTGTCCGGCCGGGGCAGCATCAGGACCAGGATGCCCAAGGCAAGTGCCACAACCGATTTGATGACAATGGATGTCGTGGTGACCTCTTTTGGGGTGGATTCGACTTCGGCCATACATGCACCTCGCGGTTTCGATGGAAGGGTGGCTGTTTTTTTAGCCTTGAGATTCGGGCGCTTCTGAAACTAGACCAGCGGCTGGTTGCGGGGCCTCCCGGACATCAACGCTGCTGCGGGGTGACCATGAACACCCGGGTGCTGTGGCTCTTTCGATGGCGGGCGGAGGCGGCACTTCCGCATGCCCGGAGCTGTGGAGGGAGGTACGGGCAACCATGATTCCTACGCCGACTCCCCCCTACCTTTTGCAGGCTTTGATATTTTTGCAAACAAAGGCAAAGACATCGGTCAGGCGCAAGATGCCGACGATATCCTGCTCCCGGGTAACCAGCAGCGAGTTCTGCTTTCCGACGAGCATTTGGTGAATGGCCTCATCCAGGCTGGCATCTTCCTTGATGTATTCGCCTTGGCTGGGGGTGTACATGAAATCTTTGACGATCAAATCGGCAACCTTTCTACAGATGTCCCTGAGAGGTTTGTCCCAGAGACCCGTCTTGGCAAACGACTGGATGTAATCCAGGCTGTACCCAAAGCGGGACAACTTTTGGAGATCCACAACCTTGTAATTGGGTTCGAGGGCCATCAGGATATCCAGCTGGCTGACCTTGCCGACAATTTTCTTGTTGTCATCGTATACGAGGATCGCCCGGTGAAGATATGGGCTGAACGCACTTTCATATCGTTTCTGAGCCTCCTCCAGAGCCAGCACCGCATCGTACAAGGTGGCATCTTGGGATACGGTCGCGTAATCCTCCAGCGCAACCATCAACTCTTTGACTTGGACTGTTTTCATAATTTTTCACCCCTCCAGGTTTTGAATGACACTTTTTTAGGTTTTTGGATGCCTCTACCGCTCGCTTTTTTACAAAAAAAATTTCGTTTCGGCTGCATCCACAAGGAAGATAGGAACCCGGTTTTTGCTGAACCCAATATGCCAGGAAAGCGTTCGTGGGCAGCTTCGATAGGCAAGAAGAGATAATAGGCTTTTCCCCTCAGAACCCCTTTGTTTGTTTCCCATTGAAGTCTGCAGGATCGGCATGATTTTGGTCTATCTAACAAAATCGCAGTAGGTCAGGCCCGTCCCGTCATGCCGCCGAGCGCATCGCGAACGTAAAAACAGCGGCGACCTCAGGCCCCAGACAACCAAACTCAAAATTTTTTGCCGACAAGGAGGTCGGCGACGCCATGGAGCCCTCCACTCACTCGCTTGACTTGCCCCAGCGACGCGCCGGCGCGCTTATAGCCATGTTTATCGGCGACGCCCTGGCCATGCCCGTCCACTGGTATTACAACCGCCGCGCGTTGGCAGCAGACTACGGCCACGTGACCGACTATTTGGCCCCCCGCAATCCCCATCCCGACAGCATCCTGTGGCGCTCCAGCTACCGGCCCTCGGGGCCGAAGGGGGACATCTTGCATGAACACGCCCGCTTCTGGGGCCGCGCCGGCATCCACTACCACCAGTTCCTGCAAGCCGGCGAAAACACGCTGAATCTCAAGCTGTGCGCTCTGCTGATCGAAAGCCTCAACCAGCACCGCGCTTACCGCGCCGAGGCCTACGCCCAAGACTACATCCGCTACATGACCACGGCCGGCAGCCACGCCGACACCTACGTGGAGGAGTATCACCGCCGGTTCTTCGCGAACTATGCTGCCGGCAGCCCCCCCAGCGCCTGCGGCGTGCCGGAAAAACACGTCAGCGGCATCATCGGCATGGTTCCCGTGGCGGTCTTCTATGCCCACGCGCCGTCGACGGCGCGGGCCAGGGCCCTGGAGCATCTGCACCTCACCCATCTGGGCCCGAGAATGGATGCCGCCGGCGCCTTTCTCCTGGACGTTTTGATGCCGGTCCTGGCCGGCGCCCCCCTGGGCCAGGTGCTGACCGATCTGATTCGGCGCCAGGCCAATCCGCTGTTGGGGTTTCCCCTGGAGAAGTGGCTGGACCACCCGGATGACGTGGTGATCGGGCAACGTCTCAGCACGGCCTGCTATGTCGAAGACGCGATTCCCGCGATTGCCTACCTGGCCCTGAAATATCCCGATGACATCGCGCAAGCCCTCGTGGTCAACACCAACCTCGGTGGGGACAACGCCGGCCGCGGCGCCGTTCTGGGCGCCCTGCTGGGTGCGGCCAACGGACTCGCCGCAATCCCGGCGCGCTGGCGGACCGGCCTGCTGCACCCACCCCCACCCTTGGGCGTGCGCGGGCCGATGGATGCCTCCTGAAGAGATCCCAAACGCCGAATTTCAAAGAGCTGCCGGCGCGCTATCCACGCTCCGGCGATAGGTGACGACTGAGGCGCATCACCCCGGGCATCAGCGCCGCCCAGACGATCGCCAGGAGAAGCAGAGACGGCAGCAGCGGCCAGTTGAAGGACGCCGCGTCCAGCCGGACGCCGGCCCAATAGGCCAGCGGCCCGCCAAGGGCGCCCAAAATTGCCGACAGGCGCAACCGGTTCTTGAGCCATGCCAGGCTGTGGTTGGGCAGAATCGCGAACGTCAGCCAGACGCCCATCAGCCAGAGCGGAATGGGAACGAAGGTTGAATCGAAGCTGATGAAGCCGATGGCCCTCAAGGTGCCGTCTATCGCCAGGCCGACGAGCAAAAGCACGCCGGCCAGCAGCAGATCGGCCCGGCGGCACGGTGACAGGTAGAGGTGAACGGCCAGCAGGACCAGCGCGACCCAGGCCCAGGCATCGCCGCCGAGCACGCAGGCAAACCAGGCGGCCTGGTAGATGGCGAAATTGACCAGCCCGTTCATATGCGCCTCAAAGCGGTGCGGTTCTGGGGACGGGTGGCCATCAGCTGCACCACGCTCAGCGCGCGCTCCCGAAACCCGCCCTCGCAGTAAGCGAGATAATACTCCCAGAGGCGTTTGAAGCGGTCGTCATAGCCGTGTTTTTTCAACTCCTCGAAGGCGCCGAGAAATCGGGTGCGCCAGTCCCTCAGGGTGCGGCCGTAGTCGAAGCCGAAATCTTCGATGCTGCGCACCACCAGGTCGCTTTCGGCGGTGAGCAGCGCGAGCATGCGGGTAATGGAGGGCACGCAGCCGCCGGGAAAGATGTGGCGCTGGATGAAATCCACATTTTGGACATATTGGCTGTATTTCTGGTCGGCAATGGTGATCGCCTGGATCAGCAGCATGCCCTCGGGCCGCAGCAGGGCGCCGCACTTTCTGAAAAATTCGGGCAGGTAGCGGTGGCCGACGGCCTCGATCATCTCGATGCTGACCAGCTTGTCGAATCGGCCGTGGAGATCCCGGTAATCCTTCTGCAGCAGGGTGATCCGGTGGCCGAGACCGGCCAGTTCGATCCGCCGCCGGGCCTCCCGGAACTGAGCATCGGAAATGGTGGTGGTGGTCACGTGGCACCCGAAGTGAGTGGCCGCGTGGATGGCGAAGCCCCCCCAGCCGCCGCCGATTTCGATCACCCGGTCCTGGGGGTGGAGGTTCAGCCTGCGGCAGATATAATCGAGTTTGAAGCGCGCGGCCTCTTCCAGACTGCTGGTCTCGTCCGGGTAGATCGCCGAGGAATAGTTCATTGCCGGATCCAGAAACGCCC
>JAABRJ010000450.1 GCA_011390985.1 Desulfobacteraceae bacterium | reverse complement strand
CGTTGGGGTGGGTCTTCCTGATCTCGGCCATTCTCTCGGGACTGACGTGGGTGCGGAAGTGCATCCGGGTGCCGCTCCACCAGACAAACCAGGGTTTGCCGGCCTTGGTCTGGCGCCGGATAAAATCGATGGCGACGGCGGCGGTGTCGTCATCGACGGTCTCCATCCGCTTGCGGGTCAGAGGCCCGGTGTCCTCGATCCTGCCGTCGGCGAAAGACCTGATCACGCCGCGCGGCCCGAAAGCCTGCCTGAAGGTCCGGCCATCGGCAAGTTTCAGGTCGCCGGGGTAGTCCTCGTTTTCAGGCTCTTCTTCGGCGTTGAGGTGATAGAGATTCCCGTAGAACTCGTCGAACCCGTGGTTGGTGGGCAGATGTTCGTCACGGTCACCGAGGTGGTTCTTGCCGAACTGGCCGGTGGCGTAGCCCTGATCCTTGAGCAGCACGGCGATGGTGGGGTCCTCGACCATCATGCCCTCCTTGGCTCCGGGCAGGCCGACCTTGGAAAGACCGGTGCGAAACACGCTTTGGCCCATGATGAACGATGAGCGGCCGGCCGTGCAGGACTGCTCTCCATAATAGTCGGTGAACAGAATCCCCTCCCGGGCGATGCGGTCGATGTTGGGCGTCTGGTAGCCCATCAGGCCCTTGCTATAGGCGCTGATGTTGGACTGACCGACGTCGTCGCCCCAGATCACCAGGATGTTGGGCTTCTTGTCGGCCGCCTGGGAAACCCCGGCCATACAGAGGGCGGCGAAGAGGACAACCAAAATAAACTGGATGGGTTTCGTTTTCATGTCTAACCTCCTTAGATTTGGTTTTAGGACAGCCGGCGAATCTAATCCTGGTTTTCGCCCAACCAGCGGTAGACGGTCCCGCCGAGCAGGGCGCCGATGATCGGGGCGACCCAGAAAAGCCACAGTTGCTGGACGGCCCAGCCGCCGACGAACAAGGCCACGCCGGTGCTGCGCGCCGGGTTGACGGAGGTGTTGGTGACCGGGATGCTGATCAGGTGGATCAACGTCAGACAGAGCCCGATCGCAATCGGGGCAAACCCCGCCGGAGCGCGCTTGTCGGTGGCGCCGTGGATGACCAGTAGGAACATGAAGGTCATGACGACCTCGCACAGAAAGGCCGCCCCTATCGAATACCCTCCCGGCGAGTGCGCGCCGTATCCGTTGGACGCAAACCCCGCCGACACGTCGAAACCCGCTTTGCCGCTGGCAATGAAATACAGAATGACGGCGCCGGCAAGCCCGCCGAGCACCTGCACGAGGATGTAGGACACCAGATCCCGGGCGGGAAAGCGGCCCCCGGCCCACAGGCCGATGGAAACCGCCGGGTTGAGATGGCAGCCGGATATGTGGCCGATCGCGAAAGCCATGGTGAGAACGGTCAGCCCGAACGCCAGGGACACCCCCAGCAGCCCGATGCCGACATTCGGGAAAGCGGCCGCCAGAACCGCGCTGCCGCAGCCGCCCAGGACCAGCCAGAACGTACCGAAAAATTCCGCAACCAGTTGTTTTGTTTTCATTTCAATTAACTTCCTATGTGTGTGCAGTTTCCGGGCTTAGTCTGGGTGCCTCCCAAACTCGTCAACAATTGCTTTTAAAGATCCTATCCACCGGCGACTGCGGCAATCGGGCTTTGGTCCCATGAAAGCCGCTGTCCGGGTCAATCGAAAATCGGGTTTTTGATCAGCGAAGGCAGCACGGGCGTCACGGTGAGTCGAAAATTCCACTGCTGGCCAAAATCATCCGGGTGGATCACCGCATATTGCCCTTCCAAAATGAACTTGATGGGCAGCCCGGCGATCTTGACAAGCTTCCCCACGCCGAGGCCCACGGGAAGCGTGAGCTTGTTGTCGTCATCTGCCTCCCAGTCGATCAGGATGTTAGGCGCCGTGCCGAGCTGCCACTGACCGGGAAACAGTCTCCAGACGAAATACTGGATGCTGGTCTGACTGGTCGATTCGCGGTCGTCGTTTCCCGCATAGCTCCACCAGTGCTGCGGAAAGGTCCCAATGATCCATTCCTTTCCCAGGTAAAGGCCCACCGCCGCCGGGCCGGCCTGCCACTTCTCCTGTCCCAGCTCATCTTTGGACGCCGTGGGGAAGATGAATGACGGCCCGAACCCCCACAGCAAGCTGCCGGCGGTTTTGGCCGGCGACAACAAGGCCACCAGCGTGACGTCCCCCAAGCCGTCGGCCTCGTCGAATCCATCCGATTTCAGCACGGGGCGGTCGGCGAAGAGCGGAAACACCGGGCGGTTGATCAGGTTCCAATCCCGGGTCAAGGGCAGAGGCAAAACGGGCTGAAAGTTCAGATTGTAAAACCACTTGTCGTCGCCTTCGTCCCACCCCGGCACGTCCTGGGAACCGCTTTTTAACTGCGTGTAGTTGTTTTGGAACACCATGCTCCAGACGCTGGAGACCGGGTTGTTGAGCTGCCGGCTCAATTCCTCGGCCGACATGGCAGCGTTGGCTTCGGAGGCGTGTGCTGCAGACGGCTGGACTTCAGCCCAAAAGGCTGTGCTTACGCACATGAGAAGAATGAACGACAAACCGACCCAAAAGCTTCGGGTAAAAAAAGGCGCGAGACCTGCGTTCATCGTTTGACCTCCCTATAATCAAACGGCGTCAATCCTATATTTTCGCATTATGGAAAGACGGTTTTCCAGTCGTTTTTCATGTCGACGACCGTCCAACCCTTTTCCTTGGCTTCATCGAGGGCTTGGTCCAATCGACCGACGGCAGAGTTGCGATCATAGGCCCACTCGCGGTCGCCATCGGTGTGGTGCACGATGAGGGCAAACTGGGCTCCTATCCTTATTCGTTAGCTGCATATAGCATGGTGCTATTGCTGGGGCGTAAAGCGTCCGCTTTCCTGTCGCGGTGGGAAGTCCTTGAAGGTTGCCATGAAGTTGCCGACCAAGTCTTTTAAGGGAACCATCACAAACATGTGCCGCACCAGCCAGTCGTTGTAGTAAGAAGATTCCAACGGTGCAGCCTCAAAGGGATCGGCGCGCAGATCAATGATGAGCGGCGCCTTGCGCCCCTCCTGTTCGAAGAACCATGAACCGATACCGTGGTGGGTTTGCGTCGAAAGATTGAACTTGAAATCCTTATAGCGAACTGCACCGAGAGAACCGTCGTCGACGAAGGCGAAGAAAGCGTCCCGCGGTCCCTTCTCAGATTCGCCGGTGAGATAAGGTAAAAAATTGTAACCGTCGAGGTGAACCTTATAAGACATTTCCCCTACCTGATAACCTTTCAATAACTTTTCCTTGATATCCGTTGCACCGACGGCCGCAAGCAAGGTCGGCATGATGTCTTCAAGAGAAATGATCTCGTTGCTGACCCAGCCGCCTTCTATTTTGCCAGGCCAACGCACCATAAGCGGCACGCGGAGGCCACCCTCCCAAGTCGAGGCCTTCTCACCTCGGAATGGATTTGTGCCGCCGTCCGGCCAGGAGAACTTTTCCGCACCGTTGTCGGTTGTGTAGATTACTATAGTGTTGTCGGCGATACCGAGTTTGTCGAGCTTCTTGAGCAGTTGCCCGACATGCCCGTCGTGTTCCACCATACCGTCCGCATAGACGCCTCGGCCGGTCTTCCCTGCATGCTCCTCTTTCAAGTGCGTAAAGATGTGCATACGCGTAGAGTTGAACCACAAGAAAAAGGGCTTGCCGGCAGCGTGCTGGCGATCAATGAAATCCAGCGAAGCCGCGAGGAACTCCTCGTCCACCGTCTCCATGCGCTTTTTGGTCAACGGGCCGGTGTCCTCGACCTTGCCGTCTACTGTAGATTTAATGACGCCGCGGGGACCGTATTTCTTACGGAATTCCGGGTTTTTTGGATAATCCGGGTGTTCCGGCTCCTCCTCGGCGTTGAGGTGATATAGGTTACCAAAGAATTCATCAAAGCCATGCGCAGTTGGCAGGTGCTCGTCGAGATCGCCAAGGTGATTCTTGCCGAACTGTCCCGTGGCATAACCATGTGGCTTGAGAAGCTCAGCAACAGTCGGGTCTTCCTTCTGCAGCCCGATGGGTTCACCAGGCATGCCGATCTTGAGCAGGCCGGTCCGCTTGGGAGATTGACCGGTGATGAAAGCGGCGCGCCCCGCAGTACAACTTTGCTGGCCATAGGCGTCAGTGAACATCACGCCTTCCTTGGCGATGCGATCCAAATTGGGTGTCTGGTAGCCCATCATCCCGTGGTTGTAGCTGCTCGGGTTGAACCAGCCAATGTCATCCCCCATGATGATCAGGATGTTGGGTTTCGTGGATTGCGCATTGGCGATACCACTGAATGCCAACACAAATGTGGCCCAAACGATCAAAAGCCACGTCTGTATTTCACGTTTATTATTCATTTCGTTTCTCCTTTCGTGTTGATTTAAGATAGAAACAGCTAAGGCTGGCTACGCCCGTAACCCAGGGATGTGACAATGAGCCACCTCTTTTGTGAGCTTGATGGTGCCAAAAAACATCAACTTACGCCGAAGGTGGTTCATGAGGAAAACTATAAAAAGGTTCTCTATCCTGGACTATTTCATCGAACGAATCAGCAACGGATTCGTCGAAGGTACTAACAATGCACTGAGAGCAATATTACGAACCGCGTTCGGTTATAGGAATTTCGGCAACTTCAAACTTCGGGTATTAGCAGGGTTTGAAGCTTTTCACGCTAATCCGCGATGAACCACAATTTTTTAAAAATTTTTAAGGCATTAAAGAAATGCTGTCCATTGGACTTTGGTCCAATATCCGGTGGAGGGTTCCTTTTTCTTGGAGCGGCATCTTCG
>JAABRJ010000449.1 GCA_011390985.1 Desulfobacteraceae bacterium | reverse complement strand
TGCCGGTTCTTGAAACCTTACCCAAGGAGGTCTGGATCAACCCGCCATCTACAAAAAATGTTGGAGTCTAAATTCCACGAAACCGTGTCTCATTTTCATTGACAAGTTCCGAGCGGCATCTTCGCCCAGCGCTCAAGTCTGACGGCTACGCTCCAAAAAGAGGCAGGCGGTGATCAAAAGAGATGGCGACGCCCACTGCCTGCAAGCCGGGCTTCACGTGCATCGGCGGGAGCTATGCGACGGTTTCTCGCGGAATGCCAGAACCCCGGGTCCATTTTTAAAAGTGGTTGAGCCTGCTCCCAAAACCTGTAAAAAATTATTTGAGGGAGGACAAAATCGAGGAGGAACAGGGCGGCAGTCTCAGCGTTTCGGCCATGCGGACCAGCTCGGCCAGGGAATTCGCCTGCATTTTTTCCATCACCCGCGCCCGGTGCACTTTTACCGTCTTTTCCACGATCCCCAGTTCGAAGGCGATCTGCTTGTTCAGCAGCCCCTTGACGACCAGGCGGAAAACATCCCGCTCACGGGGCGAGAGTGAGGCGAAGCTTTGCTCCAGATCCCGGCATTCTTGCACTTCCGCGGATTGTTGACGACTTCGTTCGATCGCTTTGCAAATGATCGCTATCAAGGCCTGGCTGTCGAAAGGCTTTTGGAGAAAATCCGCCGCCCCGAGCTTCATGGCCTGCACGCTGGCGGGCACCGTGCCGTGTGCGGTGAGAAAAATGATGGGAAGACGGAAGCCCCGCTTCTGAAGCTCGGCCTGCAATTCAAGCCCGCTCAGACCGGGCATGTTGACATCGAGCAGCATGCAGCCCACGGCGGGGGCTGGTTTCGTGTCAGCAAGAAACTCCTGCGCATTGCTGAAGATCCTTCTCGTAAAGCCGTGGACCCTTAAAAGTCTGCTGAGCGCGCGCTGGATTGAAGGGTCGTCGTCCACGATGATGACTTCGGCAGCAATTTCATCCGCCATGGTTGGGTCCTTTCGGTAAGTGCGGCTCCTTTTCGGCTGCCCCGGCCGGCACGCGCAACCAAAATTCTGCACCTTTACCCGGGGTGGAAGCGTAGCTCAAAGCACCGCCGTGAGCCTCGGCAATCGAGCGGCAGATGGAAAGCCCCAGGCCCAAGCCCTTGGGTTTGGTGGTGAAAAAGGCTTCGAAGAGCCGCTGAGCGGTCTCGGGATCGATTCTCGGACCGTTGTCCGACACCCTCAGACTGACGGTGCGCCCTTCGGCTTCCGCGGCAGTTCGAACCATTACGAGTCGGGGCGGGGACGGGTTTTGAATCACCGCCTCCACCGCGTTGAGCAGAAGGTTGAGGACCACCTGCTGAAGTTGCACGCTGTCCCCGACCACCGCAGGCAGACCGGCTTCGAGCTGCAGGTGAACGGTCACCCCTTTTGTCGCCGCATCGGCCGCCATCACCTGCACGGCATCGGTCGCCACCTGGTTGAGCGCGATCCGGGCACGCCCCAGGGGTGTGTTTTTGACCAGATTACGAACGCAGCCGATCACCTCCTGCGCCCGCTTGTTGTCCGCAACGATATCCCCGAGCGCAGCCCTCACCTCCGCCAGGTCGGGGTGGGTTTCCTCCAAAAGCTTCTGGGCCACCTCGGCATTCACCCGAATCGCAGCCAGCGGTTGGTTGATCTCATGGGCCAGACTCTGGCCAAGCTGCCCCACCGTGGCCACGCGGGACATATGCGCCAGTTGCTGGTAGAAACTGGAAGCCCGGGCTTCCGCCTGCTTGCGCATGATGAGGGTGTTCACCAACACGGCGATCAGCAATGTCTGCAGGCAAATGAATGCGAAGGCTCCAATCACCCACCAGCGGTAGATTCCCCAGAGCGAGGTTTCCCTGAAACGCACGATGCTTCCCGGCGGCAGCAAGCGCTCGTCGATGCCCCAGCGTTTCAATTCGCGCCAGTCGAACATGGCCGGGTTATGGCTGATCGCCTCGGGCGCGATCGAAGCGACGCTATCCCCGGACAGCACCCGACCGGCGATCTCCCCCGTTTTTCTTGCCAGAACTTCGATTTGAGTCATGCGGCCGCCGACACTTCCATGGCCCAGGGCCGCGTCGATAATGCTGAAAAGCGGTGCGTTGGCGGCTTGCGACACCAGTTTCTGAGTAGCCGCCGAGGAAAATATCCGTCCAGCGCCGTCTTTGCTCAGGCCGAGGTAAAAAATAACCGTTGCACCAGGCAACCCGGAGACGCGCGCGAGCAGCGTGTCCAGGGGTAGGCCGGACAGGTCGATCAATTCCAGTTTTCCCTGGTAGCCTTTGAAGGCCTCACGGAAAGTCGACAGCAGGAATCTGTCCAACAAGCCAGTCCCGGCAACGACAGCAATCCGTTTCAGCTCGGGCTGCAGCAGGCGCGCCAGCTCGATGGTGCCGGCAACGTCCAGGGTTGCCGCTGCGCCGGTGACGTCGCTGTGGTGCTCCAAGCCCTTGCCTCCGATCGCCACGCCTCTGCAGTAGACCATGGGTACTCCGGGAAAGAGGCTGTCCCGGTGGCGCAGCATGAAATCAAGGCTGGAATTCGCCACGGGAATGAGCAGATCGAATCTCGCCTCGGCGTACTTCTCCCGTAAAAATGCCACAAGCCTCCGCTCTCTTTCCTCGTTGGGGAAAAGATAGAGGTCAAGGCTTTCACCAAAGAGGGTGACGTGCATTTTGTCGTTTTGGTCGAACTTGGATTTTATGGCGTTGTAAAACATCTGGTAGGCAGGGCCGGACCAGCCATTTTCAGGAAAGATAACCAGGACTTTTTTGGCATCTGCAGCGTGGCCGTCCCGAATTTGGAACATGCCCGCGCAGACCGCCAGCAGGCAGGAAAAAACAACTCCGGCGCAAACGCCGCGTTTGAATGGGAAGCACATACGGGAAACCCTTTCCTCCAGGACCTGACCGGGTGGGTCGCAGCGTTTTGGGCTTCACGAACCCAAGGTCAAACCGCACCAACCGGACGATTCCCGGCAGGCCCGATCTTGCGGCCGGAGAAACCTTCTATTTTTCCATCTTTCGTTTGATGAATTCCTTCAGCGCCAGCGCATTTCGGTCTTCGGGGT
>JAABRJ010000448.1 GCA_011390985.1 Desulfobacteraceae bacterium | reverse complement strand
GGTGGTGCCCGATCATCTGGTCGGCGATCCTTTCGGCAGCCGCGATATCCCCCCGCTTGAGGTGGTGCCGGGCCAGGGCCTGGAGATAGTCCAGGTTGTTCGGTTCGAGCCCGACGGCCCGGCTCAAGGCCGCTTCGGCCTGTTGGTCTTTGCCCAGATAATCGGAGAGCAGCCCGAGGTTGAAGTGCACCCGGGGCCCATCGGGGATCCCGCGGCCGGCGACCGCCAGATGGGCTTCGGCCTCGAGATATTTTTTTTCCTCGGCCAGCAGCAGCCCCAGTGAATAGTGCACGTCATAGAGCTCCGGATAGTCCGTGACGACCTCGCGCAGCAGGGTTTCAGCTTCGCCGTTGCGCCCCGTTTGGGCATAGAGCATCGCCAGGTTGACCTTGGCCGGGTAGGACAGGTCGTCGATTTGGATGGCCGCCTTAAAGTTTTCGATGGCTTGTTGCGGCTGGTCGAGGGCGGCGTAGAGGTTTCCGAGGTTGAAACGGCCAAAGGCGAAATCCCCCGAGTACTTCATGGCGGCGACATACTCCTGGAGGGTTTGCTCGAACACGCGCTGCTGGTCCTCCGCCAGCAACCGACTCGGCGGCCCCGCCAATCGGGCGGCGGCCTCGGTGCGCACGGCCTTGACCGGGTCATAGAGCAGGGGTGCGATCAGGCGCACGTGGCGGTGGGGCTCGGCGGCCGGCAAATGGGTTACGGCCGTTCGGCGGATCAGGGCCTCGTCGTCCATCAGTGCCCGCTCGAGGGTCGCGGCGACGTCTTCGCCGGGAAAGGCGGCCAGCAGCTCCAAGGCCGTTGCACGCGCGATCACCGGGTAGAGCGGGTCTTCAGCCAGTCGCATCAAGCCCGCTGCGGCGCCCGGCTGTCGGTCGCGGCCGGCCTTGATGATCTCGCCGTAGTGGGCGTTGCGCCCCGGTCCGTACCACTTGGTGATGGTGTCGTCGGCCCAGCGGCTGGTTTTGTCGCTGTGGCAGCGGGTGCAGGCATCCGGCACCCCGAGCGTGAGGCTGAGATCCGGCCGGGGGATCCGGATGCTGTGATCCAGCCGGTAATGGACCCCCATGTAGTAGCGCCCGGGCATGTGGCACTGGACGCACTCGGCCCCGCTGCCAACCTCGAAGAGCAGCCGACCGTCGGCGGAGGTGATGGGGTCGCCCTTTTCACCCGTCTTCTTGTGGAAATGGTGCTGGTAAGTGTCGTAGTCGCTCGCCCGGTGGCATTGCAGGCACAGGCCGTTGCCTTCCTTGACGCGCTTGGTGCTGTGAACGTTGTGGCAGTCGCCGCAGCGCACGTCCCGCGCGTACATCTTGCTCTGGGTGAAGGAGGCGTAGGCATACACCTCCTCCAGGATCTGGCCGTCGGGGAAATAGAGATCTTCGGTGAGCAGGCTAGGCAGCATGGCGTCCAGCAGGTCGGGCTCGATATGGGTGTAATCCCCCAGGATCGCCCGGCGGGAATGGCACGGCGCGCAGAGCTCCACGGCCTCGCGGGACCTCAGCTGGGAGGTGCGCACGGAAAGATCGTAGTTTTGCACCGGCGGCCGGGCCATGTCGGGAAGCTCGGCCCACTTCACATGCCGCGACCCGGGGCCATGGCAGGCCTCGCAGCCGACATTGATGTCCGACCAGGTGGTCTGGTACGCGCCGGTTTGGAGGTTGAAGTTCTTCCTGAGGTTGGTGGAATGGCACGCTGCGCACATCCCGTTCCAGTTCTGGGCCGCGTTGGTCCAGTAGAGCCAGTCCTTGGGGTTTAGCGCCTGGTCGGGGTAGAGATGGTACCAGCGCCCGGCTTTGACGTCCCAGGCGATGGGCAGGCACTGCATCCGGCCGCCGGGAAACGGGATCAGGTACTGCTGGAGCGGGTTCCAGCCGAAGGTGTGGGTGACCTCGAAATCCCCCATCCGGCCTTCCGGGCCCTGGGTGTGGACAAAGAATTTGCCCTCCTGGCGATAGAAGCGCGAGACGACGCCGGCGTGTTCAAAGGTGGCGTCGTTGAAATCGCCGCGCACGCTCGCCTCGGTGGCGACCTCCATGGCATGATAGTGGTTGGAGCCTTTCCACAGCTCGTATTCGGGCTGGTGACAGGTACGGCATTGCTCGCTGCCGACAAACTCTGTGGCATCGCCCGGCTTTGCGCGGGCGGGGTCCGACAGGCGGGAATGATGCTGCACGACGGCGATCGGTATCGCCAAGACGATAATCGCGGTGGCGATGATCCCTATGAGTTTCCAGCGAAACATTGCCGATGCCATCACGATCATTCCTTGGGTGGGTATACCGGCTGACCTGAATCAAAGCGGCTGCGCTTGAATCTTCTGCCCGTGTCGACCTTGACGATCTTGTTCTCGACGGTCACCGTGTAGGTGTCCAGCGCGCGCGCGGCCGGTGAGGTGATCACGTTGCCGGTGATGTCGAAGGCCGAGGCGTGACACGGGCACAAAAACTTCTTTTCCTTTTCAACCCAGGGGACGGTGCATCCCAGATGGGTGCACTTGCACGAAAGCGCCAGGAGCCCCCCGTCTTCCAGCCGCACGAGGTAGAACTCCCCTTTTTGAAACGCCGTGACCGTTCCGGGCGCGAAGGCGGCAAGTGACCCCGCGGGGACAACCGTATTGGCCTGGCTCTCAGCGCGGCCGGGTTTGGCCGGCCGCAGAAAGGAGAAAGTCAGCCACAAGAACTCAGCAAGCGCCGCCAGGCCCAGCGCCGTCCACAGGATGTTCAGAAAGCTGCGGCGGGAACCCTCGGCCGGAGCCTCGTCGGGCTTTTTGCTTTGCAGTGTCTGGGTCTTGGATGGTTTCATTCGAACTTTTTCCACAACGGCGGTCAAAAGGGCCACCGGAGCTCCATGCCCTGCCCCCTGAAAAACACGCAGGTGGCGGTCAACAGCACCCACCCCACGGCCAGAAAAACAAAAACGGCCTGGACCGACTCCAGGCGCGAGGCCTGGAACTTCCTCGCCATCACAGCGTAGAACCCGGCAACGACCGCAATCAAGAGGGCCGTCGGGACGACCCCGAGGCTCAAGGCCTGGGGCAGACCGGGCATCATGGCCGAAAAATCAACTGCGTATTCACCGAGGACGACAACCAGCGGGGTGGCCACGCCAGCCGCCACGGCGGCGGCCAGTGCTGTGCGCCGGCCGGTGGCGGATGCAAACCAGACGCCGGCGGGGGTCTCCGCGTAATGCAGATAGGGCAGATAAAAAGCACCGAACGCCAGGGCAGCGACGATCAACAAGGCAAAACTCGGGTGGAAATGCACCAGCAATTCCTGAATGCCTGCAAAGTACCAGGGGGCCTTGGTCGGGTTGGGGCTGAGGCCCGGGTTAGCCGGCTGCCCCAGAGGTGCGTCGTAAAGCAGCGACAGGACCAGCACGCCGGCGATGACCGCCATAGCCATGGCCGCCTCCCGCAGCAGGAGGTCCGGGTTGGTCGGGGCCATGGCCGACTTGGCCGGCTCCTCGGCCGGAGCGCGCGGGATCACCAGCCCGCCGGCCTTGCGCACCCGCCAGAAGTGAAACGCCATCAGCATGACGATCAGAGCGGGGAAAACGGCGGTGTGCAGCGCGAAAAAGTTGCGCAGCGTGGCCGGCCCGATCTGCGGGCCGCCCAGGACGACCTGCTGCAGCAGGCTGCCGACGAGGGGGATGTATTCCAGCACGCCGAGGCAGATGGTGGTGGCCCAGTAGGCCAGCTGGTCCCAGGGGAGCAAGTATCCGGTAAGGTTGGATGCCAGAACGAGGATCAATAGACTCAGCCCGACGACCCAGTTCAGCCGGCGCGGGGGGTGAAAGCCGCCGCTGAAAAAGACCCGCAGGCCATGCAGGCAAACCACGACCACCAGCAGATTGGCGCTCCAGAAATGAATGTTGCGGACCAGCCGCCCGAACAGGAAGCCTTCCTGAAGGCGCACCAGCGATTCGTAGGCCTGGGTGGGAATCGGCGCGTAGGCGAACTTCAGCAGGATTCCGCTGAACAACTGGAGCAGCACCAGCACCACCGCCATGCCGCCCAGGCCCCAGGTCAGGGTGAAGCGCAGCGTCCTTTCAGGAACCCTGCGCGGTCTGAAATGCAAGACCAGCGTGCCCAACAGGTTGAAACGACGCTGGGGCCGGTCCGCCGCGGGAGTCGTCGCTTTCATTGGCCTCTGACAAATACTACTTCAAAGTTTTCCTGCAGGCCGGCATGGTGGTAGATCCCCTTGAGCTGGTCGCTTTTCGGGTCATGGACCAGCGTGTAGGTCGAGCCGGGGTAGCCGGGAGCGCGCAGCTCTATCAAAACCGTGACC
>JAABRJ010000447.1 GCA_011390985.1 Desulfobacteraceae bacterium | reverse complement strand
ACTCATCGGGAGGCTGTCGTGAGGGAAACTGACGCCGCCACCCTGCGGGCCATCGATGCCAACCTGAACCGGGTCAGCGAGGGATTGCGCGTGGCCGAGGACATCCTGCGCTACAGCCTGGACGACGGGCCGCTGCAGGCGCGCGTCAAGGCGCTGCGCCACCGACTGGCGGCCGCCGCGCCGGGAGAGGCCTATATGAGCAGCCGGCGGCCCAGGGAAGATGTGGGTTTTGACGCTGCGGGGGAACTGGAATATGCGCGCCCGGACTTGCAAGCCCTGCTGCGCGCCAACTTCAAGCGCGCCCAGGAGGGTCTTCGCGGCCTCGAGGAGCTGTTTAAGCTCCGGGAGGGCCAAACCGCAGCCGAGATGAAGCGCCTGCGCTACGACACCTATGAGGCCGAGCGGCTGGCCGCCTTGCGCGTTTGCGCAAAAACACTGGAACGAGGGCTCTATCTGGTGCTCACCGAACCCCGCGACGGCTATGAAAAACTCACCGAATGGGCGCTGCGGGCGGAACTGCCGGCAGTCCAGCTGCGCTACAAGGGAAACGATGACCGGGAATTCCTCTCCGTTGCTCTGGCAATGCGGCGCATCACGGCCGGCAGTCAAACCCGCTTCATCGTCAACGACCGGCCGGACATCGCGCTGATGGCCAATGCCGACGGCGTTCACCTGGGTCAGCAGGACCTGCCGCCCCAGGCGGTACGCCGTCTGATCGGGCCCGATAAACTGCTGGGGCTTTCCACACACACCCTCGACCAGGTGCGCGCCGCCAACGACAAACCGGTGGACTACATCGGCTTTGGCCCCTTGTATGGCACCCCCTCCAAGGCCAAGCCCGATTCGGTGGTGGGTCCCGGGCAGCTCGGCGCCGCAGCGGCCGCTAGCCGCCATCCGATTGTCGCCATCGGCGGCCTGACGGCAGCGCGTATCGCGGAGCTCGATCTCGGCAGCTGTCACAACGTGGCCGTGATCAGTGCCGTGAGCCAGGCCGACAACCCCCTGGCGGCTATGACCGCCATCAACCGTTTGGTTCTGGAGGCCTTATGACACGCAAACAACAAGCAGAGCGAGGGATCATCAGCGATGAGATGCGGGCCGCTGCGCTCCATGAGGGGCTCCCGCCCGAGACGATCCGGGAGGGGCTTGCCGCAGGCCGCGTCGTGATCCCCAAAAACGTCAACCGCCAGTATCCCCACATCCGCGCCGTGGGCCAGGGGACACGCACCAAAGTCAACGCCAACATCGGCGCGTCACCGCTGCATTCTGACCTGAATGAAGAACTGAAAAAACTCAGCGCCGCCCAGGAAAACGGCACCGATGCGGTGATGGATCTCTCCCTGGGCGCCGATCAGCTGCGGATCCGCAAGGCGATTCTGGAGCGCGCGGAAGTCATGGTGGGAACCGTTCCCCTCTACCAGAGCGCCTTTGAGCTGTCCGCGGCCCGGCGTGATGTGACCGACATGACCATCGGCGACTTTCTCGAAACGGTTCGACGCCAGGCCCAGGAGGGGGTCGATTTTATGACCATCCACTGCGGTGTGACCCGTCAGGCGCTGAACGCCATGGAGCGGCAGGGTCGCACGCTGGACGTGGTCAGCCGGGGCGGTGCGATGCTGGTGGCCTGGATGCGCTGCAACCGCCAGGAGTCACCGCTCTACGAACACTACGACGAAATTCTTGACATTCTGGCCGCCTTCGATGTGACCCTCTCCCTGGGTGACGGCATGCGACCCGGCGCGGTGGCGGACGCCGGCGACCGGGCCCAGGTGAGCGAACTGCTGGTCCTGGGGGAACTC
>JAABRJ010000446.1 GCA_011390985.1 Desulfobacteraceae bacterium | reverse complement strand
GGGAACTCACCGAGCGGGCCTGGGCCAAGGGCGTCCAGGTGATTGTCGAGGGGCCGGGGCACGTGCCCCTGAATCAGGTGGCCGATCAGATGCGGCTTGAAAAAACGCTGTGTGCCGGCGCGCCGTTTTATATCCTCGGCCCGCTGGTGACCGATATCGCTGCCGGTTACGACCACATCGCCGGGGCCATCGGCGGCGCTCTGGCGGCCATGAACGGGGCCGATTTCCTCTGCTATGTCACGCCTG
>JAABRJ010000445.1 GCA_011390985.1 Desulfobacteraceae bacterium | reverse complement strand
ATGGCTTGACGCGTGTTTAGATCGTAACTGAATGTTTCCGCGGTGATCTCCGAGCCCCTGCTGGTGATTCTGACATCCGTTTGGGATGTCAAAAGCCGCTTCTGGTGGTCGTAATCCAGTGCCTCGGTCCTCAGCGCCATGTCCTCTTTGGTGACGTGGACGTTTTCCCGGACCGCGATGTTGTTGGTGTCGGTCTGGAGGGTGCCCCGGTCGGCCGTCAGGAGCATGCGGGTGCCGTCATCCATGAAAAATTCGACCGCCAGGTTTTCGAGCAGCAGTTGTTTGCTTTCATCCAGGTAGCGGGCGGAGTCGGCGTCCAGAGACCACTCGGTAATGCCCCCGCGGGTGGCGGTCTGGTGAATCTTTTGCAGCGCAAGCTGGGCCTTGTCGTCCAGGGTGGTCAGCAGCACTTCGGGTTTGCTGAGGACGTAGCGCTGAAGGGCGAAGAAACCCGCTAACGCCACGGCGGTCGTGACCATCAGGCCCACCAGGAGTAACTTGAGATGTTTAAAGGGCCTTTTAGACTTCAAGATCAAGAACGCGTTTGAGGGTTTTAGACCAGAGGCCCTGGGCTTTCAAGATGGCTTCACACGCCTCGCGCACCGCACCCTCGCCGCCCTTGGCCCGGGTCCGGTAAAAGGCGCGCGCCTTCACCAGGTCATGGGCGTCGGCCACGGCAATGGGCGTTCCCACGCGCGCCAGGAGCGCGACGTCCGGCAGGTCGTCGGCGATGAAGGCCGTCTCGGCGGGGCTGACCTGCAGGTCCCGGCATATGCCCTCGAGCAGGGCGGCCTTGTCGCTGACGGCATCGTAAAGATGCGTGATCCCCAGGTTTGCGCAGCGGTGCGACAGGGCCTGGGAGCGTCGCCCGGTCACGACCCCCACGCCGATGCCGGCCGCCATCAGCAGACGGATCCCCAGCCCGTCACGGACATGGAAAATCTTGGTTTCGGAACCGTCGTCGCCGTAGATGATTTCGCCGCGGGTCAACACGCCGTCCACATCGAGCAGCAGCAGCTTGACGCTCTTGAGCGCATGGTTTTCTTGGGCGGTCATCGATTTCCCCATGGATGGCGCGGTCTGGCCTCGTTGGCGGCGTCCGCCGCAGGTGCCTTTCAGCGCACGAGTTCGTGAATGGCTTTCAGTTGCGCCAGCAGCGGCGGCAGCATGTCCAGGCGCAGGGAGTTGGGGCCGTCGCAGAGCGCCTGGTCCGGGTCCGGATGGACTTCCATGAAAATGCCGTTGGCGCCCGCAGCGACCGCGGCCCTGGCCAGCAGCGGGGCGAATTCGCGCTGGCCGCCGGAGCTCTGACCGGCGCCTCCGGGCAGCTGGACGCTGTGGGTGGCGTCAAAAATAACCGGGCAGCCGGTCTGCTGCATGATGGCGATTGCCCGAAAATCGACCACCAGGTTGTTGTAACCGAACATGACCCCGCGTTCGGTCAGCAGCACCCGCCGATTTCCGGTTGAGGTGATTTTGGCAACGACATGGGCGACATCCCAGGGCGCGAGAAACTGCCCCTTTTTGACGTTGACGGGCTTGCCGGTTGCGGCCGCCGCGAGCAGCAGATCGGTCTGGCGGCACAAAAAGGCCGGTATTTGAATCACATCCAGCACTTCGGCGGCCGCCGCGACCTCATCCACCGCGTGGACGTCCGAGAGCAGCGGCACGTCGAGCTCACGCTTGATGCGGGCCAGCACCGCAAGCCCGTCTTTGAGCCCCGGCCCCCGGTAGGCGTCGATGGCGGTGCGGTTGGCCTTGTCATAGGACGCCTTGAAGATAAAGCCAATGCCCAGCCGGGCGGTCAACTCCTTCAGGGCGGCGGCGATGGCCAGGGTTTCCTCGGGGGATTCGATCACGCAGGGGCCTGAAATCAGGACCAGCGGCTGGCGGCCGCCAAGCCGGATCGAACCGATTTCAATTTCCGAATTCATGCTCACCATGGGGCTCCTGACAACCGCAGCGCGCTGCAGGTGCAAAGCAAAGGGCCAAGAGGTCAAAGACGGGGGCAGGGGGCTGGGTATCGGTGCGGAAGAAGAACTCCCTCGCCGTCTTCACCGGCTTGTTGTAAAAGGGGGCTTAAGCGAAA
>JAABRJ010000444.1 GCA_011390985.1 Desulfobacteraceae bacterium | reverse complement strand
CAGAACCTGCTGAGGGTTCTGCAGACCCCGCTGATCATGCGCGACGAACCGGGGGTACGGTCGGATTCCGAGGGCCGCTTCTGCCTGGTGCAGAGGGGATTTTTGGAGCCGCAAAACTAACAGGCGGGCCGCAAGATCACCGTCGCCGGAAAGGTGATGGGGATGGACACGGCGCCTCACGGCCCCTGCCTGACCCTTGAAGTCCGCGAAATCTATTTGTGGTACGTCAACCCGTACCGCGATCTGCCCTACTACCACTATGACGAATGGGATTATCCGTTCTTCCACCGCCGCCGTTTTCGCGGCTATGACGACCGCTGAAGGCTGCGCCGCGGCTTTTGGCGCGCGACCTTGCCGCCACCGCTGCGCCCTTTGCGCCCGTCGGCGGTCGAAGCGCCCGGCACCTTCCCGCATCGCTGCCGGCTGCCACGGTCCTGCCCGTTTGGGCTTGACATCGGCCTCGGCCTGTCGATATTGACCAACGAAAGGGCCGGGAGCCCGCATGGAAAAAACGGGCACCGCCGTCACGACGACATCAACGCCAGCGAAAGGAACGCGAGCGGTTTTGCACTGTGCGCAAAGCCCTGTTATGGAACCCACCGCATTAAAAGAAATCCAGGCGCCCCATCAGCAGGTGAAGATCCGGGAGATGGAAATCGATGACATCGCCAAAATTTTTCACCTTGGCGAGCAGCTCTTCCAAGCCGGCAGTATGCCCAATCTCTACCGCACCTGGGATGAGTTCGAGGTGACCGAACTCTACAACAGCGACACCGAAAACTGCCTGGTGGCCGAGCTCGACGGCGAACTGATCGGGTTTGCCCTGGGCACCACGATTTCCAAATCCAACTCCGCCTGGAAATACGGCCATCTGGTCTGGCTGGGGGTCGATCCCCGCTGTCAGCGGCTGGGCGTGGCGGAGAAACTTTTTTTCCGGTTTCGCGGCATCATGCGCCGGCAGGGCGTGCGGATGCTGATCGTGGACACCCAGGCCGAGAATCTCTCCGCCCTGCGGTTTTTCCGCAAAATGGGGTTCGGCAACCCCAGTCAGCACATCTACCTGTCGCTGAACATGGGGGGCGGCAGCCAGCATGCCCGAAAAAAAACAACCCCATAACGTCCCGGGCGAGGGTCGGATGCCGCACCCGGCGGAAGCCGTCCAGCCCCGTCGGCTGCGCAGCTTGCTGCGCCGGATGATCGACATCTACAGCCCGTCCGGCAAAGAGGGCGATATCTTGGCGTTCATTTACGGCTACCTGAAGCGCCGCGGGCTGCCGGTGCAGCGCCAGGAAGTCGATGAACACCGCTTCAACCTGCTGGTGCTGCCGGCCGCCGTTGCGCCGCGGCTGGTGATGCTGGGGCATGTGGACACGGTTCCGGCCTACGACCTGGACCATTTCGCCAGCGCGGAGGCCGATGGCCGTATTCGGGGGCTGGGGGCCGCCGACATGAAAGGCGGCTGCGCCGCCATGATCGAAGCCTTCGTGGCCTTCCTGGCAAAAAGCGCTGAAATGCCGCCGGCCGCCCTGGCCCTGGTGGTGGGTGAGGAGGAGGAGGGCGACGGGGCCGCGCGTCTCATCCGCGACCACCATTTCCCCTGGGCGATCATTGGAGAGCCCACCGATCTGACGCCCTGCCTGAGCCACAGCGGCTACCTTGAACTCCAGGTGCGCACCCGGGGCAAACGCCGGCATGCCTCGCTTTCCAGTCGGCACGAGAATGCCGTGGCGGCCATGCTGAAGGCGATCCTGGCGATGACCCGCTACCTGGAGGAAAAACAGCCGGAGATCGTTTACAACATCCGCGATCTTTTCAGCGCCCGGGCCGGTTTCGTCGTCCCCGAGCGCTGCGAGGCCTGGCTCGATCTGCACCTGCCGCCGTCGGCCGCGATCGCCGAGGTGGCCACCGACCTGGAGGCGCTTTTCTGCGACAGCGGCGGCAATTGCAAAGGCGGTGAACGCGACTTCCGCATCACCACCATCGATGCCGGCTACACGCTGCCCAACAAGGGTGCGGTCGCCGAGACCCTGAGCGCGATCCTCGCGGCCCGCGGGCTGCCCTCGGAGCCCAGGGTCTTCCGCAGCCATTCCG
>JAABRJ010000443.1 GCA_011390985.1 Desulfobacteraceae bacterium | reverse complement strand
GGGGGCGGCTCGAGAACGACTTTTGTCGGTGGGGGGGCAGCGGTTCGGGCCGCCGTCCCCTGAAACTGGGTGCGCCACAAGCCCTTGAGTCGCTCAAAGCCGTTCGGGTAGAGCCGCAAGGCGCCCAGCAGCAGCGCTGCGAGGAGCGCTACCAGGAATGCGGGTTGTTGCCAGCGCACCTTCCAGGTGGGGGCAGCCGGTTGCGGCTGTCGGGTGGGGGCGGGCGGTGCTGCCGGCCGTCGGGTCTCGGCGATTTCCGCCTGAAGGACTTCGCTTCGCGGCAGGGTCAAGTCGGCTGCGCAGTCGCGCACGATGGCCGCGGTCACGTTTTCCGCGCTTTTGATAAACCCCGTGAGCATCGCATGATCGCATATGATGTTGATCAGCCGGGGGTAGCCGTTTGAAAAACGGAACACCTCGCCGATGCTGTCGCCATCGAAGATCTCCATCCGGGCGCCGGCCACCTTGAGCCGGTGACGGATGTAGGCCCCGGTTTCGATTTCGCTCAGAGGGGCGATATGATAGTTGATGGTGATACGCTGGCGGATGGCTTTATGTTCCGACAGCATCAGGAACTGGTTGAATTCGTTCTGACCTACAAAAAAGATGTTCAGCAGTTTGTTTTCGAACTTTTCGATATTGGACAGCAGCCGGATTTCCTCGAGCAGCTCGGATTTCAGGCGCTGGGACTCGTCGATGATCAGCAGAACTTTTTTGTGGGCCGCGTGGGATGTTTCCAGAAAATCGATAAAGTGGTCCAGAAAGTCACCCTTGGAGGCGAAGCGCGTGCCGAAATGAAACCCCCGGGAGATATAGTTGAAGAAGTCCAGCGGTGCCAGCCCGGGGTCCGGCACGGTGGCCGCCACCACCTCCTGGGAGAGGCTTTTCAGCAGCGCGTGAATCAGCGTTGTCTTGCCGGTGCCGACATCTCCGGTCAGAAGCAGAAAACCGCGGTTGTCCATCACCCCGTAGCGCAGGGTGGAGAGGGCTTCGCGGTGTTTGGGGCCCAGCCACAGAAAGGCCGGGTCCGTGCTGATCTGAAACGGCTTGGCGCTGAGGTTGTAGTAAGCCAGGTACATGACGCGAATCATCCTCTATTCCGGCTGCGGAGACCGGGGTGGGCCGTTCCAAAAGACGGGCTGCAAGACTTGCCGGCGCTACAGCATGCGCTTAATGGCATCCAGAACCGGGTTGATTTCAGCCGGGGGCTTGGCCTTCTGGGGCACGGCACGTCCCATGGCCTGCTGGACGCAATCATACTGCTCCCATCCCTTGAGCGGGTAGTCGATATCCACCACCTGCCATTTGGGATGGCCGTTTTGCCGCAACCACGCCAGGTTGTCGGCGATGATGCGGGCCACCCGC
This sequence comes from Desulfobacteraceae bacterium, assembly GCA_011390985.1. Taxonomy (GTDB): domain Bacteria; phylum Desulfobacterota; class Desulfobacteria; order Desulfobacterales; family JAABRJ01; genus JAABRJ01. The sequence goes on along the minus strand of JAABRJ010000443.1, from coordinate 774 downwards.
CCCACGTATTCACAGTTGGCCATGCGGAAGTCATATGAAATCAGCACGGCCTTGACTGCTGCGGTTTTGACGGCGGCAGGCTGCCACTCATAGGTACCGGCCGGGATCTCGGCTGCGGGGTAAAACTCCAGGATGTTCTTATTCAGAATCGGCACGAGGGTCAGCCCGTCTGCGGCCGAAACCCCTTCCCGGAAAAGTTTCACCGGAAAGCCCGCCACATAGAACATGGCGTCGATGCGGCCCGCCTTGAGCTCGGCCAAGGCTTCGTCGGTGCCGATGCTGAGCATCTCCGCCGGGGCCACCTCGGATACTTCAAAGAGCAGCTTGGCGGTAAGATAGGTGCCGCTGCCATCCTGGCCGACCGCCACCCGCCGGCCGGCCAGATCGTCAAACTCCGATATATCACTGCGACCCAGCAGGTGAATTTCCTCGTTGTACAGGGGAAACACCATTTTGATGCGATTGGCGATGCGCTGCAGCACCGGGTCCGTCTGAACCTTGGCCACAAACGCCAGGACGTCCGACTGCACGATCCCCAGCTGGGTGCGGGGCCGCTGGTAGACGGCGAAGATGTTTTCCACCGACCCGGGGGAATCGTAGACGCTAAGATCGAAACCCTCGGGCTTGAGCAGCTTTTGCATGTCGAGGCCAAACTGGAAATAGGTTCCCTTGGTGCCACCGGTGATAATCCCCATGCCGATGGGTTCCACCGCCATGGCCGGGAAAACGTCCGCCACGGGCAGGGCCAGGAACACTGCCAACAAAATTCGCCAG
>JAABRJ010000442.1 GCA_011390985.1 Desulfobacteraceae bacterium | reverse complement strand
TGCTGGCCGCCCGCTACGGCATCCGGTCCATCCCGGTGCAGGTTTTTTTTGACGCCGAGGGCCGTGAGGTGTTCCGGCACGTGGGATTTTTCGCCCAGGACGACGTGACCCGACAGCTGACCAAAATGGGGGTCGCAAAATGAATCCGAACCTGAAACGGGTGGGCATCGCAGCCTTGGGGGTTTTTGCCGTGCTGGCACTCTACGGCCTTGTCACGTCACAATTTTTTCCACAACCGAATGATACCAGCGCGTCGCCGCCCCAGCCGGCGGCGGCCCCGGCCACCGGTCGGGTTACGATGATCGACCTGGGCGCCACCGAATGCATTCCCTGCAAGATGATGGCCCCCATTATCGAGGAGTTGAAAGCGGAATACGCCGGCAAGGCCGATATTCTCTTCATCGATGTCTGGAAAAATCGCGAGCAGGCCCAAAAGTACGGCATCCGGGCGATTCCGACGCAAATTTTTTTCGATGGCGACGGCCGGGAGGTCTATCGCCATACCGGTTTCATGGACAAGAAAAGCATTGTCGAGCGGTTTCGACAGCTGGGGGTCGAGTGATAGCGCTCACCCCTTGAGGAGAAAAACGACATGTTGGATCAGTTGTTTCTGGCTGTAAACCAATGGATGACCGGCGGCATTCTGGTGGCGGCCGCGGGCTGTTTTATCTGGGGGATGATCAGTGTGCTGTTTTCGCCGTGTCACATGGCCGCCATCCCCCTGATCGTCAGCTACGTAGCCGGGCAGCAGCGCGTGCTTGAACCCCGGCACGGCGCCAAGTTCGCCGTCGCCTTTACCGGCGGGCTCTTCATCACCATCGCCCTGGTGGGGCTGGTGTGCTCGCTTTTGGGCCGGATGCTGGGTGAAATCGGCCCCTACTGGACGCTTCTGGTGGGCGCGATTCTGGTCTGGGTAGCCCTGGACATGATCGGGATCAAGGCCTGTTCCATGTCCGGCGGGCTGATGGGCCGCTTCAAACTCAAAGGCCTTTTCGGCGCGTTTGTTCTGGGGCTGGCCTACGGGCTGCTTTCGGGCTCCTGCACCTTCGGGTTCATCGCGCCGATCCTGGCCATGATCACCCTCCAGGACCAGATCGCGGTCGGCGTTTTTTACATCCTGCTCTTCGGGATCGGCCACTGCATCCCGATCGCGGTCGCCGGCAGTTCCACGGCCCTGGTGCAGCGGCTTCTGGAAAACGGCAATTTCCAGAAGGGCAGCCTCTGGTTCCGCAAGCTGGCCGGGGTTGCCATCGGACTGTTCGGGATTTACTTCATTATCAGACCCTTTATCGATGGCCGGGTGTGATTGGCGGGCCGGTCTTGCGGACCACCCCACCAGGCCGGCAGAGCGGCGTGAGATCTTTGACTGAGGATGGCAGACAAAAGTCCAAATAAACGGCCCACGGGCAGTCCGAGGTTCAGGCAGGCCCGGGTTACTTTGAAGACGGCCCTCTGGCAGGCGCCGGCGCTGGCGGCCCTGGCGGTCCTTATCGCCTTGGGCGCCAACCACTGGCGCTCTGACGGCATCACGCTGGTCGGGGCCTGGTCGGTGGACGCACGCTTTGCCGACGCCGCTGGCGACAGCCTGGTTATCGGCCTGGAAGAAGCCGAACGGCTGTTTCACCAGAATGCGGCCCTGTTCGTGGATGCGCGCCCCCAGAGCCAGTATGCCGATGGCCACATTCGTGGTGCGCTGAGTCTGCCCTGGCAGGCAGTGGACCGCTATTTCATCGAGCTGGTCGACCAACTCGAGGGCGCCCGAACCCTCATTACCTACTGCGACGGGGAAAGCTGTGACCTGAGCCACGAGCTGGCCCTTTTCCTCAAAGAGAGGGGGTTAGAAAACGTGCGCGTGCTGGTCAACGGCTGGACAGTGTGGCAACAGGCCGGTCTGCCGCTACAGATGGGAGAATGACACCATGATCGAGCCGGCATGCCCGCAAGAACACGCCCACGCGGAAGGCGAGTGCCCGTTTGCCCAAGGGCCGGTGGAATCCGAGGGGCACGGGCATGGCTGCATCGGGCACCATCACGGCCCGCCGCCGCAGGATACCACCGGCCCGCGGCTGCTGGCGACCCTGGCGCTCAACCTGATCATTCCCATAGCCCAGATCATTGGTGGTCTGCTGGCCAATTCGGTGGC
>JAABRJ010000441.1 GCA_011390985.1 Desulfobacteraceae bacterium | reverse complement strand
TTTAAGCGCCCGCACCGTTTTCGCGGCCCGGGAGATTGCGATCGGCGAAGGCCCCCCGGATACAGCGGCTCCCCGCCGGGGCAAGATTCTGCGAAACGAGCTGCTCTTTAAAATCTTCGACGGCAGCAGCACCCCCTCTTTTCGCTACGACACCCTCTATCGCCATCGCCCATCGGCCCTCCGGGATCTTGCGAGCGGTAATTTTGAACCCGGCGGGCAGCAGTTTTCGATCCGGGAACCGGCCAGCGCGCTGGTGACCGAAGACCCGCCGGATGCCCTGCCGGACCGCTATGCCCCGCTCCAGGCGGTTTCAGATGAGCCGCTGACGTTTTTAAACGAAGAGCCTGCCGGCCATTGGTACCCGGTTCGCAGACCGCTGGCGGCGCCCCCCCAAGGCGCTTCGGCTGCGCTGCCCTGACGCCACCCGGCGCCATCATGGAAATGGGACGCCATTTGGGCTTGACGATAAAGGATGCGATCTATTAAAATCCGTTGTTTCCCGTTTCCGTAACCCACCGGCGGCAAGGGCCGGCCGGCACCTGCAACCGGCTGGCACTCCCCCTCCCGGTGCCTGATGTTTTTTGTGATTCAGCGGATGGACGCCGGGGTCTTCCGGCCGGCGGAGCACATCGACCCGGCTTACGGGGCGGGTCTGCGCCGAGCGGTCGGCAGCGGTGTTGAAATACTGGCCTGGGACGTGAAAATCGACTTGGCAGCCATCCGCCTGAACCGTGAAATCCCCTGCCGGCTGTAAAAGCCGGCGCCCCAGGAAAGGACGGATAGCGATTTGGCTCTGCAACGCCTGAGCGTCACCCCAGAAAATCTCGAACGCATTCTGGACAACCTCAAAGAGGGCATCATTGCCCACGACCTGGAACGGCGGATTCTCTTTTTCAACCGCGCAGCCGAACGCATTACGGGCTATCGCCGGGCAGAGGTCCTGGGAAAGGACTGCCACGACGCCTTTGGTGGGCAGTTTTGCGGCGAGCGCTGCAGCTTTTGCCGCCTGCCGGCGCTGCTGCCCCTGGACAAGGACGGCTATCTGCTGACCATCACCTCCAAAAGCGGCGAGCGCCACCGCATCGAGATGACCCAGACGATGATGACCGACCCCGGGGGCCAGGCCTTTGGGGTGCTCGCCGCCTTCCGGGACCTGGCCGACCTGGCGTGCCTCCAGATCCAGGCCGAAAAACTGACCGCTTTTGCCAATATCATCGGCCGCAACACCAAGATGCTCCGGATCTACCAGCAGATCCGCAACGTGGCCAACTACGACTACCCGGTCAACATTTCAGGGGAGACGGGCACCGGCAAGGAACTCGTGGCGGCGGCGATTCACACCGAAAGCTGCCGCGGAGGCGCCCCGTTTGTGCCCATCAACTGCGGGGCGCTGCCGGAAAGCCTGATTGAAAGCGAGCTTTTCGGCCACGTCAAGGGGGCCTTTTCAGGTGCCATCCGCGATAAGAAGGGGCGCTTCGAGCTGGCTGACGGCGGCACCGTTTTCCTGGATGAGGTCGCGGAGCTCTCCAAACACATGCAGGTGCGCCTGCTGCGCTTTCTGCAGGCGGGGACGTTTGAAAAGGTGGGCGGCGAGAAAACCTCGGCCGTCAATGTGCGCATCATCTGCGCCACCAACAAGAACCTCAGACAGGAAGTCAAACGGGGCCGGTTTCGCGACGACCTTTTTTACCGCATCAACGTTATTCCCCTCCACCTGCCGCCCCTGCGAGACCGCCAGAACGACATTCCGCTGCTGGTCGAGCACTTTCTCCAGCAGGCCGGCGAGCGCTACAGCCGCGAGCCGCTGCAGGTGTCGCACGAAGCCCTGGCGCTGATGACGGCCTACCGCTGGCCCGGCAATGTGCGTGAACTGCAGAATGCCATCCAGTTTGCATTCGTCCGGTGTACCGGACGCGTGGTCCGGCCTTACGATCTGCCGCTCGAAATCCGCGAGTTCGAGTCCCCCGCCGGCAGCCGCGGGCCGGGGCGTAAACTCGACCTGGCCGCGGTGGCGGCGGTGCTCAAAAAAACCGGCGGCAACAAGGCCCGTGCGGCCAAACTGCTGGGGGTGGGGCGGGCCACCCTCTATCGGTTTCTGGGAGAGCACCCCGAGTCGGTGGCCGCCGACCCCGAGGGCTGAGATCC
>JAABRJ010000440.1 GCA_011390985.1 Desulfobacteraceae bacterium | reverse complement strand
TCCGGGGGGTGTCGGAAATCAGGGGGGGCATACCATTGAGGACGAAAGGAGAGCGCTATGGCACGCGAAGACAGTTTCTTTTCAACATTCGTTAAAGTCAGCAAGGCCATCAGCTCCAGCTTGGACCTGAAGGAAGTCTTGGACCTGATCTTGAAAAACTCGATTGATGCCCTCAAGTTGAAAGCCGGCGTCATCAGCCTTCTCAACAAGAAGGCCAACCGGCTGGAAGTCATCGCACATCGCAATCTAAGCGATGAATTCATCAACAAGGGCCCCATCCTGGCCGACAAGAGCATTCCCGACGCCGTGGAAACCAAGCACCCTGCGATCGTTGAAAACATCGAAAACGAATGTCAGCTGCAATATCCGGAGGCTTGTAAAAAAGAGGGCATCAAGGCCATCCTTTCCGTGCCGATTTTACTGCGTAACGAGCTCATCGGCATTCTGCGCCTTTACGACGGCAACCCCCGTGAGTTTAGTTACCGGGAGGTGCAGTTCATCACCGCCTTGGCCGAACAGGGTGGTATTGCCATCCAGAATGCCCGTTATCTCCAGCAGGTGGACCAGGACCACAAAAAGGAGGTTGCGGAGCTGTGGGAATGGTTCAAATCCATGTCGGGCGGGACGATGCTGGACGGTTAGACAGGGACGAGCGGGCCTCACCCCTCACTCGGTTGGGCCGCTTTTGTCCGTGAAGCCGGTGAGGTGTGTCTGACTTCCATTCAAACCTAACAGCGCCGCATCCCCAACGCGTTACAATAAAAGCGGATCTCTACTCGAGATCCGTTTTTATAATGGACTAAAGCGGTTGGGCCCGCCTAAAGCAGTCCTTCGAAAAAGTTGTTTCCCTTGTCGTCCACAATGATGAAGGCCGGGAAATCCTTGACCGTTATCAGGTAAATGGCCTCCATCCCCAGTTCGGGATAAGCGAGGACCTTGACGGCGGTGATGCACTCTTTGCCCAACCGGGCCGCGGGGCCGCCGATCGAGCCCAGGTAAAAGCCGCCGAAGGCTTTGCAGGATTCCGTGACGGTGGGGGTTCGGTTACCCTTGGCCAGCATGACCAGTGAGGCCCCCTGTTTTTGAAAAAGGGGAACGTAGGGGTCCATCCGGGCGGCCGTGGTCGGGCCGAAAGAACCCGAGGGGCAGCCTTCGGGGGTTTTGGCCGGGCCGGCGTAGTAGATGATATGATCCTTGAAATATTGCGGAAGGTCTTCACCACTGTCCAGGCGCTCTTTGAGCTTGGCATGGGCGATGTCCCGGGCGACGACGATTTTTCCGGTCAGCAGCAGGGGGGTTGCCACGGGATAGGCGCTCAGGATGGCGCGGATCGCGCTCATGGGTTGATCCAGATCGACACGCACCGCCGCCTTCTGGGCCTCGGCTACCAGGCATGGCAGGTAGCGCGCGGGGTCTTGCTCGAGCTTTTCCAGAAAGATGCCGTCGCGGGTGATCTTGGCCTTGATGTTGCGGTCGGCGCTGCAGCTGACCCCCATGCCGATGGGGCATGAGGCCCCGTGGCGGGGGAGGCGGATAACGCGGACGTCCAGACAGAAATATTTGCCTCCGAACTGGGCGCCGATCCCCAGTTCCCGGGAGGTCTGAAGCACCTGCGCCTCCAGTGCCTTGTCGCGGAAAGCACGACCCCCTTGGCTGCCGGTCTCGGGCAGGTGGTCCAGGTAGCCTGCGGAGGCCAACTTGACGGTTTTGAGGGTCAGTTCCGCCGAAGTGCCACCGACGACAAACGCCAAATGGTAGGGGGGGCAGGCGGCCGTGCCGAGGGTTTTCATTTTTGCTTGCATGAAGCTCAGCAGGGACGTCGGGGTGAG
>JAABRJ010000439.1 GCA_011390985.1 Desulfobacteraceae bacterium | reverse complement strand
AGGTAGGTCTTGTTGGCGGAGCCACCCCCCTTGGCAATGAACAGAAATTTGTAGGCCTCGCCCTCGGTGGCATAGAGCTCGATTTGGGCCGGGAGGTTGCAGCCGGTATTTTGCTCTTCGAACATGCTCAAGGCTGCATTCTGGGAGTAGCGCAGGTTGAGGCGCGTGTAGGCGTTGAAAATGCCCTCTGAAAGGGCCTTCTCGTCACAACTGGCGGTCCAAACCTGCTGGC
>JAABRJ010000438.1 GCA_011390985.1 Desulfobacteraceae bacterium | reverse complement strand
CACGATCGATTTCCACAGGAACAACATCCGGTCGAAGCTGGGCGTCAAGAACAAGAAAATCGGCCTGCGCACCTATTTGTCTTCCATCAAATAGTACCTGTTTAATCCCCATATAGCCCACACAGTTATCCAACCTTGATTTCCCCCCGGCTGGTGGTATCATCTTACCATTGCCCCTGGAAGCAATTAAAACCTAAGTTAAGATTTCACCTGAAACGTACTTTAGATTGCGAAAAGGCGGTCACCGATGTCGATGCCCAAAGATGAACTTCATACCGAACATTTCACTGCCTGGCAACGTACCTCGACTCCCTTGGATGTCGCTCTGATGACGACCACCGTGATCAGGTTTGCGGCGGATGAGTTCGGGGACTGGTTTTTTCACTATAAAAACCGCACTCCAAAGACGGAGCCAACAACAAACAAAAAAAGGTGAAGGACATGAAAAAACAAGCACATACGAACCTCATCATCCGTTCCAGCCTCGCATTGGCCTTGGCCCTGGCGATCTGGCTTCCTGTCCAATCGCGATCCGCCGAGCCGGTGGAGGGTAAAAACATGACGGAGGCCGAAATGATGGAACGCTGCCAGGAAATGACGGAACAGAGACAGAAAATGATGGCGGAAATGAAGGCTCAAGACGCCGACCTCACCGCGCAGGTAGCCGAGATGAACAGCGCGCCGGCGGACAAAAAGCTGGACCTGATAGCCGCCGTCGTCACCGCCATGGTGGCGCAACGGGCTGACATGCATGTGCGAAAGGAAAAGATGCAGGGCGAGATGATGCAGCACATGATGCAGCACATTCCGATGGGCAAGGAATCCATGTCGGGATGTCCGATGATGAAGGGCATGGGCGGAAAATGGGGGGATGCCCACAAACAACATCAACAAGGAAAACAATGATTGCTGAGCGCCACAACCAAGCGCATCACAATCATCAACGTCCACCAGGCTGGAAACGCCGGAGACCTTAAATCCGGCGCACATTCCAGCCGGTCTTAACGGCGGTTGAGCCGCTCGCAGTGCAACCGAAGGAAAATCTGTATTATGATGAACCATGCTGACGGATGGATGGGTGGATTGGCGGGCGGCGGGATGTGGGACTGGACGGTGGTTGGCGTACCGGTGGTGGTCCTGCCGGTCGTCGTGATCAGCAGACTGTCCAAGATATAATGGCTCATCGCGGATTAGCGTGAAAAATTCCGAACCCTGCGAATACCCGTAGCTTGAAGTTGCCGAAATTCCTATAGCCGAACGCGGAGCGTAATATTGCTCTCAGCGCCTTCGACGAACCCGTTGCTAATTCGTTCGATGATATAGTTCAGGATTTGGTCTCGCCAATTTTTCAGGCCGCCAATGAACTTTGCAAGAAATTTGTCACCCGTGCGTTCGGCCTTTAGAATCCACGCATCGATAAATCGGGCAGCCTTTTCCCTGCATTTGAATTTTTCGAAGATCGTGCGGAATTCCGATCGGGCTCATGTTGAGCGAACACGAAAAAGGTCATAAACTGTCTTTACAACTCAAAAAATTAGTGGCAACCATCCCAAGCCGGCGCCGCCGAATGCATACAACCCTTTTATCAGAACCATCCACGCGAGGGGCCGATTCTCTTCGACGACACCGTACGGCCATTCATGTTCGATTTCATGGCCCGGCGGATCAACGCACAACTGGCCCGTCTGCAGTAGTTGAACCTCCAACGCCCTCATGTTCGTGGACGCGCCTGGCCTGCAGTTTCTCATCTCGGCCACGTCCGGCTGCGGCCCCCGGTGCTCAAATACAACGGAGGTGACCTATGGCAACTCATTCGGATGATAGACAACGGCCTGTTCTGGAACGGATCGCCCGCAGGGCAATGCAGACCTATGGTTTTCTGGCCGATTTCTCAGCGGACGCCCTCAAAGAATTGGTGACGCAGCAGATGGCAGATCGCGTGGAGGAATTTCCCGCTAAAGACCTGCGCCACCTGCTCTGGGCATCGATTGACAACGACGATTCCCTGGACCTGGACCAACTGACAGTGGCGGAAATCCTGACGGATACACAGGTAAAAGTATTGGTGGCCGTCGCCGACGTAGCTGCACTCGTCGAGAAAAACTCGGCCATCGATGCGCACGCCCGGCATAACACGACGTCGGTCTACACCGCCGGCAGGGTCTTTCCCATGTT
>JAABRJ010000437.1 GCA_011390985.1 Desulfobacteraceae bacterium | reverse complement strand
AGGCCGATCCGCAGGCAACCCGACGCGAGGTCGTTTACGGCCAGGATATTGCCGGCGTGCGGGTCGCCATGAAAGAGGCTCAGCTTGTCCCGGGAAAAAAGCGGCCTGCAAATGAGCGCCTCGAACAGGACCGCGGCGCAGTGTTTGCGCTGCGCTTGATTCAGGGGCGCATCGGTGATTTTGGGGCCGTTCAGATACCCCATGGCGGTCATGATGTCGGTGCTGAAGGGCAAAAGCACCGGGATCTGAATGCCCGGCATGCCTTCGTAAAATCGGGCGGCTTCGATCAGATAGGTCTGTTCGGCCGCCAGATTGACCTCGTTGACCAGCATGTCCCGCACTTCCTGGAATACATCCAGAAATCTAAAATCCTTCAAGGGATAGGCCGCTCGGTTTTCCTCAAAAAACGTGGCCGTTTTTTCCAGGATGGCCAATTCCTCATCGAGACACCTTCGGATGCCGGGTTTGAGGACCTTGAAAACCCCGTCAAGGCGGTTCTGATGGGAGGGGCGGTGCCAAGCGAAAGGAATGACGGCGCCGACGCTGGCTTCGGATAAAATGGGCGGCTGGACATGCACCTGGTCCCGTTTTTCGATCTGTTCAAGCTGACGGTCAATGCGCTCCAAAATCGCGTCGAGGGGGGTGCCATAGCAGCCGTTTTCCAGATGAACGAGCCACTTCCTGACCGCCGGATCGATAGTGGGGTTGCGGGCGATCACCTGGCCCAGCTTGTGAAGGGTCGGAAACCGTTTGGCCAGCTCCAGAAGCCGCTCCTGGGAGCCGGCCCCCGGGTCCAATTTGAGCTGGCTGACCACCAGTTCCATCAGTCGCTGGCGACCCACCTGGGAAAGAAAAAATTGGATGCCGTCCGCGACCACGGATCGGAAGTGGCCATAGACCTCGGGAACGGCCTGCTGGGGTTGGGTGCGCGCGACGATTTCGCGAGCGACGTGCTGGGTGAACGCCTCGTCCCCCAGTGCGGCGGCCATGGCCTCTAAATTCTTTTGCAGCGCGTCATGCGAAGCGTTTTGAGCGAAGTGCTGGAGCATTTGGTCCGAATAGTTGAACATGCTAAGTCCCATCAAAATAGTAACCCTGAATATGAATAACCCTTAACATAGGATGGGCCGGCCGAAAGGCAAATTTTGAATTTTACACATAGCCCTTCATGGCTTCCAGGTACTCGGGGTAGCGCGACAGATAGAAGGAAAGCGCCCGGGCGAAGTCATCGCCCAACACGCCGTCGATGAACATCTGGCTGATGTCCCGTTGGCGCAGGAGCGTGAGCTGGGAGGTGATCAGCAGGTGCCGCTCCTCTTCGTTGATGTTTCTGAGCAGTTGATCCAGGGCGCTGCGGGCCCTCGGCTGATACATCCAGAAGTAAAGCAGGTCGAGGGCATGGATGGTGATGATCTTCTCCAGGTCGCGGGCTTCGCGGTTGACCCGCTGGCGCATGCGTTTGGAGGGCGCCATCAGGTCGTAGGCGCTGGCTTCCGGGAAGAGCAATTCCAGCTGGGCATAGATCGCCAGCAGCTCGGAGAGCTTGCAGCGGTAATCCCTGAAGCGCGTGCGGATGTTGTGGTGGCGGTCGGCGGTGCCTTCGATGATACCGGCCATCAGGTCCGATGCGGCCTTGGAGATGATGGCGGCCCATTTTTGGAGGATATCGGTCACGAGCGCCGCGCCGGCGATGGAGAGCGCATGACCGGCCACCATGTTGATGGCCACGGCCACGGGGATGGACAGGGCGCTGCGGAAGAAGTTGCCAAACACCGCAGCCCGCGGCAGACCGCGCAAGGCGTTGTGGGTGGACAGATACAGACCGTTGACCAGGGCCATGGTCGTGTATAGCGCCACCGGCTGGGTGGCGATCGTGATGCCCAGCAGGCGGTCCAGCAGCACCGTTTTGGTCAGGTAGTCGAGCAGGGGCACCGAAAAGCCGGTGAAGAGGAGCGAATCGGCGATGCGGTCCCAGCTGACATAGGTGTTCCAGCGCAGCAGGGGCGAGCGCCGCAATCCACCGCCGCCCAGTACCGATTGCAGAATATTGCGCACACCGGTGATGCCGAACCAGATGAAGGCCCCCAGGTAGGCGAGCACCCACCAGTCCTTGGTCAGAAAAAAAGTCGCAAAGGCCGGTACGAATCCGATGACCACCTTGAACAGGTTGCGCAGGTGGGAGTTGACATAGCGCCATGGGGGG